>JAEUIX010000121.1 GCA_016794945.1 Phycisphaerae bacterium | reverse complement strand
GCCGGGCCGACGGGTCTTCGGTCACCACTCCAGACGGCCCGATCGCCGCCGGCGTGAGCCCAATCGTACCCCCGGATCGCTCGAAGTCAGGCCGTTCGGCCCGCTCCAGACGACTCTGTCGGCCCGCGCCCCCCCGCGGCTGGAGTTCTCGGCGCCTTCCTGGGAATCTGGGCAACCGGCCCGGCACGCCCGGCGCTGACGCACGCCTCGCCCGCCACCCACCATCGCAGCCGCCGGCGCGCCCAGGCGCCCGCGTTGCGCAGCCCGATCCGCGGGCCGTTGCACAGCCCCGCCGGCTCGCCGGTCCGGTCGTCCGAGGCGATCCACAGTTCCTCGCTCTCGGCCAGGTCCAGACCGCTGTGTCGCCGGTCCAGCCCCAGGGCGCGGCACAGGTTCGCGGGTCCGCGGCACAGCGCCTCATCCGCGGGCGGCGGCCGCCCGCGCACGGTGCGCCGCCGCCGCATCTGTCCCAGACCGGCCACGGGACGCAGCGACCGCACCAGCACCGCGACCGGCTCGCCCTCGGCGCCCGCCACCACGTTGAAGCAGAAGTGCATCCCGTACGTGAAGTACACGTAGGCGGTGCCCGGCGGGCCGTACATGGGCTCCACGCGCGCGGTCCGCCGCCCGCCGAAGGTGTGGCACCCGCGGTCGCGCACACCCAGGTACGCCTCGGTCTCCACGATCCGGCCGGCCAGCACGCGACCCCCCACGCGTCGACACACCAGCGCGCCGATCAGCCGGCGCGCCAGCGCCCGCGCGTCGAGCGCGAAGTCGCTCCGCTTCCACCGGCGCGCCTCAGGCATATGCGTGCAGGCCCGGCAGCAGCAGGTTCACGCCGAAGTAGCACCAGAGCATCGTGAAGAAGCCGACGATGCTCAGCCACGCGGTGGTCAACCCCCGGTCCTTGATGCCGGCCAGGCGCACGTGGATCACGATCAGGTAGACGATCCACGTCACCAGCGCCCACAGCTCCTTCGGGTCAAAGGCCCACCAGCGGCCCCACGAGTGGTCGGCCCACCACGCGCCCAGCAGGATCCCCACGCCCAGCGTCCAGAACGCCAGCTGCAGGATCGTCATCTGTGCCCGGTCCAGATCCGCCAGCACTCGGGCCTTGCCGCCCGCCGGCGAGCCGACGCCCAGCGCCTGGCCCGCCAGCGCCTCCGGCGCACCGCTCTGCCTGAAGTAGTGGGCGAACAGATAGAACAGGCTGGTGATGAAGCCCAGCGAGATCAGCCCGTAGGAGAACAGCACGATCGTCACGTGGTACTTCAGCAGCACGCTGGTGTTCAGGATCGCCGCCTCGCGCTGAATGGTCGACCCCGGGATGCCCGTCTGCGTCGCCGTCACCAGAATCAGGAAGCCCACCCCCGCCGCCGCCGTCGCGAAGATCAGTTGCCGCCGCCCCAGCGCCAACACGATGCCCACGATCGCCGCGAACAGGCTCACGCCCGTCATCGATTCGAACTGGTTCTGGATGCTGTACCGCTCGGCGATGATGCACCGCAGGCCGAAGCCCAGCAGGTGCATCGCCACCGCCGCGCTGAGCAGCCCCACGCCCGCGGCCCGCAGCCAGCGCCGCCCCGTTCCGAACGCCAGCAGCAGGCTCACGAGCGACGCGGCGTACAGCCACATGCCCCACTCGAACGCGTTCGACGCGTTGTACACCCGCTCGAGCGTGCGGCGGGTCGTCGGGTACATCGCGCCGTTGATCTTCGGCAACTCCTCGGCCAGCGTGCGCACCGCGCCGTTCACGCCGTCGGCATCTCCGGCACGCCACGCGACCCCCAGCTTCGCCGCCGCCTTCGACACGGGATGGTCCGCCGGCAGCGTCGACAGGTGCGCCCACGGCTTGTCGGGCGCATCGCTGGCCGCCATCATGAGGTTGCCCGCGCTGCCCAGGTACAGCCCCATGGCCTCGTTCAGATCCGACAGCGCCTTGCGGAACGGCTCGGCCAGGTTCTGCCCACCCGCCACCGCCTGGATGTGCCGCTCGATGATCCGCGGCGACACCCTGGCCACGCGCTTCCAGTACTCCACCTGCTCGCGCGTCGTGTACTCGCGAGAGATCAGCTCCTCACGAAGCGGGAGGTAGTTCACCCCCAGCAGCGGCTTGTCGTGGTAGTACGCCGGGTCGATGACCAGGTCCAGGAACGTGAACAGCGGGTCGTACTTCACCCGCGTCGCCTTGTCCGGGTTCTCCGGGTCGGGGCGGATGTCGTAGTAGTCCTTGCGGTTGGCGATGGTGCTCACCGTCTCTCGGGCCAGCGTGTCGAGGATCTTGATCCGCCCGTTGTGGTACACGCCCAGGTCGCGCAGCGGCGACAGGTCCACCTTCGCCGCGAAGTCGCGCTTGGCGTCGATGGTCATCGCCGGGCTCGTGGCCGGGGCGCCGAACGGGTTGCTCTTGCCCTCGGACGAGAGCATCGCCGTCTGCGGGTGCTCGTTGCCCGCCGGCTGCGCGACGGCTCGCGCCCCGCTCAGCGAAACTGCCGCCAGCGCGATCACTCCCAGCACGCGAACGAGCGTCTTCATGGTGCCTCCGTGCCGATGCCGATCGGTTCCGGCGCCGGCGCCCGCGTCGCCGGAGCGGGACGCCCCGGCGCTGCGTACGTACCGGCCGCCACTTGATCCTGGATACGCCGCTTCTGCCGGCGGATGAGCCACGGCTTGAGATAGAACGCCCACGGAATGCCCACGGCCATCAGCACCGCCCCCAGCGCGATCACGTAGATCCCCGGGTTGTTCCCCACCCCCAGGATCGTGAACCGCGCGAACGGCCGCTGCAGCGTGCCGGCCTGAACCGCCGCGCGAGACTCCTCCCACCCCCGCGCGTCCCACCCCGCCTGGCTGAACTTGAACTGCGCCGGCCCCAGCCTGCTGAAGAACCAACCCAGCGCGTTCGTCGGCCACGACGATCGCCCCGACCACACGAACGCCGCCACCTTCAGCGGATCGTTCAGGCTCGTGTACGCCGTCTCGGACACCTGCTCCGGCGTGCCCGAGGCCCGCACGATCTCCAGGTCCGACCGGAAGTCCCGCGGCTGCGTGCTGTGCGGGTAGGGGATCATCTCGAAGTCCACCAGCCGCAGCGCCAGCCCCGGGAGCGGGTTCCACAGCCGACCGAACACAATCTCCACGCTCCGACCGTCCGGCAGCACCACCGGAACGCCCTCGGCCCGCCCGTCCTGCCGGTCGCTGCGGTACTGCGTGAACGGCACCCACACCACGTCCTTCCACGCCCCCGACGCCAGGCTCACCTCTACCGCCACCGCCGCGCGACGGTGCGTGCCCAGCGCGTTGCGCTCCTGGCGGGACTCCTCCCCGAGCGCCGGCACCAGCGTCTGCCTCGCGTCATCGAATCGACGGGCCAGCCGCACGGACACGCGGGGGAGCAGTTCGACCGGCGTGCCCACTCCCAGCGACGCGACCACCTGCGGCGGCCGTCCCGGGAATCGGACGATCGCCCGCGCCGGCCCGCCGGGGGTCGGCTCGTCCACGTACACCTGCAGCGCGGTCGCGTCGATGTACGACAGCGTGATCGCCGCGTCGGCGGGGCGGCGCGTGGGCTGTCCGCCGGCCTCGGCGGGGTCGACCAGATCCTGCGTCAACTCCGGGAAGCGGTGGTAGACGAACCGTTCGAACGGTCGGGCTCCCGGCCCGGCCGACTTCGGCGGCACCACGCGCACGATCAACTCGCTGCTGGTCGCACCCTGGTAGCCGCGCGACACCAGCGGCAGCGACGGCTCGGGCCGGATCGACCGAACCGTCAGCGTCCAGGCGTCGTCTCCCTCGCCGACGGTGAACGTGTCGCCCTGCTGCACGCCGAACAGCCGCGCCTTGGGCGAGGCCCCCAGCGCGACGACCAGCCCGTGCTGCACGCCCTGCGGCAGCGCCTGCGTCAACTCCTGCCAGCGCGTCTCGGGCATTCCCAGCGTGTACTCGATGTTCACCGACCGCTCGAACAGCGACGCCAGCCGGTCCGTCGGCAGGCCCGGCGCCAGGTCGATCGGCACCGTTCGGACCGTGTCCGCTCCGGTCTTGGGATCGGGCAGATTGAGCACCACTTCCAGCCGGCGCAGCGGCGTCGGCGCGTAGCCCGGCAGCGCCCGCGCCTGGGCCCGCTCGGCCTCCGTCAACTCGCGCCACGCCGGCCGCAGCTCCGCGTACGGCGCGTACCCCACCACCCGGAACCGCACATCCTCATCCACCAGCGGCCCCTGCCCCGGCGGCCGCGCACCGGCCGGCGCCGCGATGTCCAGCGGGCCCTGATCCTCGACCGGGACTCCCTGAGCCTGGCCCGCGGCGTTCACGTTGTACGCGTTGTACCGGGGCAGACCCCGCAGCGGCCGCTGCTCCCAGAAATCGCCCCGCTGGCGCACGCGCAGCACCACGCGCGTGTTGTCGAAGAACCCGGTCTCCCATGGCCCGGGCGTGAGCCGCGTGCCCGAGGCGTCGGGCGGACCGGCGCTCAGCAGCACGTCGCCCTCCAGCTTCAGCGTGCCGTAGTACGCGCTGCCCAGCCCGATCAGGATGATCCCGCTGTGCACGCTCAGCACGCCGAGGTTCGGGAAGATGAACTCGATCCGCCGCACCGTCGCCACCGCCAGGTTCACCACGAACAGCGTCAGCACCAGGCTCAACGGCCACCAGGCGTAGAACTCCAGTTCGCTCATCTCCATGCCGGGAAGCCGACGCAGCGTCGTAGCCTCGTACTTCTCGACGAACCCGGCGAACAGCCGCAGTCCCGTCCGCGTTCCCTCGTCGTACCTCAGGTGCGGCCAGGCCAGCACCGCCCACAACCACACCGCCGCCACCCCAAGCACCACGAGCCCCACGAACCACGCCACGAACCGACCCGCCCCGTCCGACCGCACCAGCCGCGTCAACTGCCACGTCGGAAGCCACGCCACCAGCACCAGCGCCAGCACCAGGCTCGCCCCGTACACCGCGTACGTGGGGATCAACGCCAGCAGCCCGATCGGCACGCTCGCCGCGATCCCGTACAGCACCACCAGCAGCAGCAGGGTCACCGCCATCCTGATCGTTGAGAACGCGTGCAGCACCCAGCGCACAGGGGTCAGCCAGCCCGTCAGGTGCTGGCGTTCCCACTGCTTGGACCGGATCCACTTGGCGCTCATGTCGCTCCCAGCCGCGGCGAACGCGTCCACGATCCCGCGCTGCTGGCCTTGGCGCAACGGTACGCGCCGGGGACGGAGACTTCCCTCTCCGACCGCCGATTTCGGGGTGTTCACACGCTCTCAGAGCGTTGAATCCAGATCGCCCGTCAGATCGCGCCCGCGGCCAGGAGCTCCGCCCGGCCGCGACCCAGCGCCACCGCCTCGAACGCATCGGTTGCGTCCGCCGCCGCCGGCGCCGCCACCACGCCGGCAATCGGACGTCCCCCCACCACCGGGCGCGTCAGCCCCGGCACGCTGCCGAACAGGAACGCCGTGGTCTCCAGGCCCAGCGCCGCAGCGCCGTTGACCGTCGCCATCGCCAGCAGCGTGCGTGTATCGGTCCCGTCGCGCCGGCGCAGCAATCGAACCTCGTCGAGCACGCTCATCCCGCCGCCTTCAGGACCGGCCGCTTCGGCCGGCAGGTTCACGATCGAATCGGTGCCCAGGCACACGTTGATCCCTGCGCCGAGCATGTCGCGGTAGCGGTGCGGACCGAAGGTCTCGTGCACGCCGAAGTACGCGCTGCTGCGCGGGCAGTACGCCACGCAGGCGTTGCAACCCGCCAGGACCGCGATGTCCGCGTCGCTGGCGTCGTTCACGTGAACGGCCATCGGCGCCGGCAGCCCGCGCTCGGCCGCCCGCAGCGCCGACGACAGCCACGTCAGCGTCGCCCGCAGGTGCGCCACCGGCGTCCGTCCCTGCCCGAACCCCTCGGCCGATGCCGCGTCCCACACGCCGATCCGTTCCAGGAATTCGCGCAGCGGCCCGCCGCCCTCGGAGACCAGCGCCCGCTCCTCGGGAGATTCGGCCAGGTGCGTGCACCACGGCACGCCGCGCTGCACCGCGCCCTGCGCCGCCTCCAGGTACACGTCCGCCGCCACCGAGTACGGCGCGTGCGGCTGCAGCCCGAACCGCACCCCACCCCGGTCGTTCAGCGACTCGAGCGTCTCCAGCGCCAGGTCCAGCGCCCGCCGGCGCGCCGGCCCCAGGCCAAAGAACTCCACGTACGACACCCCGCTCAGCCCGCACGGACCCGCGGCGTCCGCCAGCGCCGCCCCGGCCAGGGTGCTGGCCCGCCCCCCCACCGCCCCGGCGATGTCGCCCACCGCCACCGTCCCACCCGCCAGAGACAACTCCACCCCCCGACGCACCGAGGCGCCGATCCCCGCCGCGTCTGTCAGCCGTCCCTGCCGCACCACTTCCGCGAAGGCCGTGAACCGCGCCGGGCCCGGCGGCAGCGGGCGCGGCCCGATGTGCGTCAGGTCCAGGTGCGTGTGCGCGTTGACCAGCCCGGGGATCAGCACCGCCCCGGGTCGATCGATCGTCACCGCCCCGACGCGGGCGGGGTGGTCGTCCACCTCCCGGGGCGTGCCCGCGGCCAGGAGCGAAAGCGTCGGCCCCCCGTCCTGACCCCGGCCCGTGCGCACCAGCACCGCCCCCGGCCGGGCCGCGAAGCCCGCGCCGTCGGCCACCGCCCACCCGGTGATCCGCACGATGGAGTCCGATTCGGCCATGGGTCGGCTGCCCCGTGCTGCGCCCCGCCGCCGGGCTCATGGCGGCCGTCTCCTGCGGTCGATACTCCCGCCTGCTGACCGGCGCGCGCCGGCAGGGTATCCTCTCGGCCGAAGGGGCCCGTTCGCAGGGGGCGGCGGCGCGCCGTCCGGCCGCACCGTTCCCGCCAGTCTCTCCAGGAGCCATCCATGACCCGTTCCCGCATGTCCCGTATCTCCGTCGCGACGCTCGCCGGGGGCGCGGCCGCCCTCGCCACGCTGGCGGGCGGCTGCGTGAACCAGGAGTCGTACGACCAGCTCCGCGAGGCCAACGCCTCGCTCAAGGCACGCAACCAGGAGCTGCTCGACCAGAACCGCGCCCTCGAAGCCTCCATGAACGACATCCGCGGGCGCATCGGCACCGGCGACAAGACCGTCGACGAGCTGCAGCGCCTCGTCAACGAGTACCGCGACCAGCTCGCCAAGGCCAACAACCGCCTGCGCGAGCTCGACGGCAAATTCGGCCAACTCGGCTTCGGCCCGCTCGATTCGGCCACCGACGCCGCGCTCCAGGAACTCGCCGCCAAGAACCCCGGCCTGCTCTCCTACGACTCGGCCCGCGGGATGCTCCGCTTCACCAGCGACGTCACGTTCGACTCCGGCGACTTCACGCTCCGCGGCGAGGCCCGCTCGACCATCGCGTCGCTGGCCCGCATCCTGCTCGAGACGCCCTCGGCGGCGCAGTACGACGCCGTGGTCGTCGGCCACACCGACACCCAGCGCGTCAGCCAGCGCCCCGGCCGCCGCTTCATCAACAACGACGAGCTCTCGGCCTTCCGCGCCCTGAGCGTGCACAACGAGCTCATCGCCAACGGCCTGGCCCGCCACAAGGTCATGTTCGCCGGCTTCGGCGAGAGCCGCCCCGCCGTCGCCAACAACCCCAACGGCAACACGCCCCAGAACCGGCGCGTCGAGGTCTACCTCGTCAAGAGCACCTTCGGCGGCCTCGAGGCCACCGCACCCACCGCCGGCCCCTCGGGCACCGCCCCCGCGGCCCCCGCCAGCCCCGGCAAGGGCGCCGTGCCGGACATCATGAAGTAACCCGATCCCTCATAACCCGCCCCTCACACGCAGCCCCGGGCCCGGCCCGGGGCTGTTTCGTTCCGCGGCCCCGTGGCGTCAGCGGTGCC
>JAEUIX010000099.1 GCA_016794945.1 Phycisphaerae bacterium | reverse complement strand
TTCGAGCGAAGGACTTCGTTCTCGGCTTTCAGGTACTGGATCTGGCGGCGCAGGTCGCCCTGGGAAGACCCGGCAAGGACAACAAACCGGCGGCGGAAGAGATTCGGCATCGCCGAATCGTCGGGGCTCCGGGGTGGGGGCAGGGGGGACGGTGCAAAAACGTGCGACTTTGAGACTCAGCCTCGCCCACCACGCGATTCTGGCCCGCCCGACACCCCGATCCGGTCTCGACCAGTCGTCGGCGTGAGACTGCTCAGCCTGGCCGCAACCGACGGGCGCGGCGGAAGAACGCGGGCGTCGCCCATATCGTCCCGGCGGGACCGCGCGGAGGTCGCCCCGCGACGCCAATGGACGGGGCTGGAGTATTTGTACCCCGCTGGCGGCCCTGAAAACGCGGTTTCCGCCGATTCCCGTGAACGCCCCGTATCGATCGCACACCCCTCGGGCCACCCCGAGAGTGGTCCGCCAACCCTCCGAAACGGTCTTGTACAGGGAGGATGACCCTCCGAGCCAAGTACAAGAAGGTGCTCTACAAGGCCCGCGTCCGCAAGAACGGGACGATCCGGGTCGGCAAGAAAGTGGTGAACTCCCCGTCGCTGGCCGCCGTCGCCGTCGTCGGCCGGGGGGTATCACCATCACATCGGGCTGAACACCTGGGAGAGCAAGGGGGGCCGGCCGCCGGCGCGGGGATCCACCGGGCTGTTCCACGTCGCCATCCTTTACCCCACGCGGGAGGCGCTGGCCGATGCGCTGCGCCGGGTGCGGGCGGCGGGGATCGAACTGGACGGCGCGGCGGATCACGGCGTGAGCGAGGCGCTGTACCTGCGTGACCCCGACGGCAACGGCGTCGAACTCTGCTGGGACCGGCCGCCGGATGCCTGGCCGCGGGATCGGGACGTGCGCATCGCGATGTTCACGCGGCCGCTGGATGTGGAGGCGCTGGCTCGCGCGTGAAGGCTCGGGCGCGAGCCGGACGGTCGCGATGATCGGCCGGGGTGATCGCGGCGAACTCCGGAGCATCTCGTGTACCGCCTGCTGGCGGTACGCCAACGCGGGCGGTACCCGGTCTTCCGCGACAGCCTCACAGGTCCGGTGCCGTGAACCTCATGGTTGCCGTCGGCAACGGCGTCGGCCCCTTCGGCGGCGGCTCGAACGCCGCCATCCCGGGGGCGAACATGCAGCACTTGTCGAGTGGACCCGGACCTCCGACCGGCGATCGGTCGGCGCGCCGGACGCGGGGCACTTCCGCCGCGTGCTGCGGCGCACCGTGAAGCCGTACCCTTGGGCAACGCTGTGACGATCGAGATCTTCGATTTCTGGGTCGGTCTGGGCCTGCTGGCGGTGCTGGCGTGCCTGCTGATCTACGGCATTTTCGACACGCGGGTCGAGCTGGCGCGCCGGAAGGGGGCCGACGCGGTCGCGATTCTGAAGCGCAACGCACGCAGGCTGCGGGTGCTGATCGTCGGCACCAGCATCATCCTCGTCGGCATCGTGATCAGCCCGTTGCCCGGCCCCGGGCTGAGCGTGCTGGGGCCGATCGGCCTGGCCATTCTCGCCAGCGAGTTCGTGTGGGCGCGGACGCTGGCGGTCCGCATCCGGACGCGGGGCGAGCCGATTCACGATGCGGCGCGCCGGATCGCCCGGGGCACGCCACGCTGGACCGTGCCGCCGGTGTGCCTGGGCTACTGGGGCGCGATCGCGGCCGTCGAGGTCTGGACGCCGGCGCCGACCGTGGTGCTGTGGCCGGCGGCTTCGATCCTCTTCACCCCGGTGATGCTGTGGGCGTACCTGGTGTTTCGCGGCTCGCGCGCACCGGAGAAGCCGCCGGACCAGCGGGAAGGGCCGTGACCGGCGCGATCGAAACGGCGGCCGGGCGGAACGCTCGCGATGGCCGGCGGCGAACACGCGCCTTTGGTGACCAGGAACAACCGGCCGCGAAAGGCGCAGTTCGAACGGACATTGCTCGCGCGGCGGCCCGATGAAATCTGCGTTCCCGGCGGTGGGTGCCGGTCGCTCGGCGGGCGTCCGGCGGTCGACATCCCATCAGAACGAGTAGTTGGCGTTGGGATCCGTCGAGCCCGGCGAGACCCCGCCGCTGCTTCCGTTGATCGCCGGCGCATTCACGCCGGCCACAACCAGGCACTTGTTGTTCGCGGCGATGTTCCAGTTCACCACGACGTTTCCCGAGGCGGTGTTCCGGGCGATGAAGTTGCCGGCCGCGCTCGCGGCCATGCCCGTCCCGTTGCCTTCGAGGCAGCACGCTTCGACGCGGTTGTCGGTGCCCGTGAGCAGGATGCCGGGCCCGTTCGCGGCGCTGGAGGCGCCATTGCTGGTGCAGATGCAGCCCGTGATGTGGTTGCCGTCGATGACCTGGATGCCGCCGGCGCCGTTGTTGAAGCTGATGCAGTCGATCAATCGACTTCGGCGATTGATCCTGAAGCCCGTTCCGTCACAGGAGTATGCGATGCAGCCGCGCAACTCGCAGAGGAGATTGAGATCAAAGCCGTTTGCGCTGCATCCGGCTGCTACACAGGATTCGAGGACAACTCCCGCCGAGAAGGAGGCGGAGAAGCCGTGGAGGCCGGAGCTGCTCTGACAGTTCCGCACAATGCAGTTCGGGCCGAGACCGAACCCAACGTTTCCGTTCCCGCTCGCGTAGCAGGCGTCGAGACGCGAGTTGATCTCCGCGCTGATCCCCGCGCTCCCGTTCTGCACGGCGGAACAGCGAGTCATGACCGATCCCTCAGCCGTCGCGAAGCCGGTTCCGCCATTGCCGATGGCGTGGCAATCGGTGATGATGGATGTCGACGGCACGCGCGCACCGTCCGCACCGTTGCCGCTGAACGTCACCCGCTCCAACCGCAATCCGCTCGCGTCGGCGTTGATGATCGGAGCCAACCCGCTTCCCGGCCAACCGGCCACACCGCCGTCGTGGATCGCGACGTTCCGCATGGTCGATCCGGTCGGTGGCGCGATGACGATGCCGTCCTGGGCCCCGGTCACTCCCACCACGCTGAAACCGCGCAGGTCCAGCCGCACCTCGCTGGCGGTGATCTTGATCCCGCTGCGGCCGGCAACACCGACCACCGGCCCGGCAAGGAAGTAGCTTCCGGGCTGACTGATCACGTACACCGCGGTCGCGTCCCCCGGCGTGGTGGCCGGGCTCAGCACGGTCCGCGGCTCGATCTCGCCCAGCGGCCGCTGGGTCGGCGTGATGGGGCCCGGCGGCGGATTCAGCGGCCCGGCCCGGGTGATCTGGGCCAGCGCCGCCACGCCCGCCGCGCCGCCCATGGCACCGAGAAGGAATCGACGGTCGAGGGATTCGGCAGTCATGGGGGTCGCTCCTCAGGATTCAGTGATGACGGACGCGAAGCGCAGTCCATCGATGTTCTCTTGCGCGAGCGAGATCTAGGACAAAGTTCCCGGCTTGTTTCGCCGCCCTTGACTCTTGCGGACGCTGGTTCGCGAGTGTAACGACTGGAGGCTCTGGGTTGACGATGATTCCCGGCAATTCGAGGGCGAATGCGACTCGTGTTCGGGTTGCGTCAGCGGTTTACTGATGGTGAGGACGACATTTCCGGTGGGCGTGCGTGGACCATCCCCGAAAGTCCCGGCGTCAGGCACACGATTCGGCAGGACGATCTTCATCCCGAGAACGCCATGGCCGGCTTCAGCCTTCGCCTCCGATCCAAGATCGTCCGCAATGGACGCCGCGGCACCACGGCCACCGCGTGGTGATTCCATGAGCGGCGGCGCTCACGGAATACTCGAACCGAGTTCAAGGCCCTCGGCAATGCAGGGTGGAGCCTCGGCGCATCGGCCGGATGGTGGACTCGGCCCCGATTGCGCATAGCAACAGGGGTTTGGAACTGTCCGCTTCGTTCCAGAAAGCGTGGCCAGGATCGGAACGCCCCAGTCCAGGCACGTAGGCCTTCATACTCCCGCGCGCTCGGTTTTCGACTCGTCGCTGTTGAGCAGGGCGTTCAGGCGGGTGAGGGTCGACGCGGAGTTTCGATCGTGCCGCGTGCCGCATCGGAACCATGTTCCATCCGGGGACGCCCACCACGGTGAACGAGCGTCCCGACCGCGAACGCCGCGGGTTGGCCCCTTGGACGGATCTGCGCCGATCGATCGGTGAAGCCTCGTCGCGCTGGTCCGCGGCTGGTCAGCCTCGGTTCAACCGTTCACTTGCCTCCCACAGCCAGGCCTTCCAGTGATTTGGTGGACATCCATTGATCGAGTGTCACGGACCCTGGCGCGACGCCGCGCAGCGCGGCCCGCGCCGCGTCGACCGACTGCGCATCGAGCACGAAGAGGCCGGACCCCGGCGCGGCGGCGCCCTGGCCCGAGGGCGCATCGCCGCCGGTGAAGCGGAGACAGAAAATGGTTCGCGGCGCGCCGGTGTTAACGGAGAAGGCGGCCCGGGTGGCATCGCAATCGCGGGCGTGGGCCATGACGTAACGGCGCAGGCCGGGCGGCAACTGTCCCTGCGCCGGCGGCGCGGGCGGGTTGGCCTTGAGGTCGGCCTGCATGCGGTCTTCCAGTTCCTGGGCCCGGCGCAGCGACACCGGGGCCGCTACTTCCACGACCCTGACCGCGAATTCGCCGGCGATGACGCCGGGGTCGGTCTCGGCCAGGGCGCGGGCCTGGGCGGCGGTGGGAACGTCGAAGACGAAGATGCCGCGCCACGAGGGATCGTGCGGCCGACCGAAGGGGCCGGCGACGAGGAGTTGCCGCCGCTCGGCCAATCGCTTCATGTTGGCCATGTGACCGGCGAAGATCTCCTTCTTCTGCTCGGGCGTATTGGCGGCCGAGGTGGGTCCGGTGACGAGGTACACCAGCGTCATGCGGGCTTCGCCCGCGCTGAGGCCAGGTCCGCCGCCGGCATCGGCCGAGGCTGCGCAGCCGCCGGCGGAGGCGACCGCGGCGCCGATGGCGACCGCGACGGCGGACAGGACCCTGGTGAAGAATCGCGAGGGGCGTGCGTTGTTCATGGCCCCAGCATACCAAGCGGGGCGGGTCGCCCGGCCCCGCGGTCAACCGACCCGCAGCACCGACGCGAACCAACGCAACTCATCCTCCAAGTCGTCGGGGGAGGCGATGGTTTCGCTGATCACTTCGCGCAGCAGCATGTCGAACCGCCGGCGAACGACCTGCACGGCGGCGACCGCCGCGGCGGCATCGGCGAAGCCGAAGCGCTCGGCCAGGGCGGCGAATTCGGGCGGGTCGGTGGACCGGGCGGCGGGATCGACGACGCGGGCGCGGAAGCAGAACCAGTGGCCGTCCTTGCGGGCCCGGGTGAA
>JAEUIX010000068.1 GCA_016794945.1 Phycisphaerae bacterium | reverse complement strand
ATGACGGTCAACGGCGCGGTGACCGCCTCGCTCATCCTCACCGCGATCTGCGGGGCCGGCGCCGTCGCCTCCTACGGCTTCATCCAGCACAACCTCGAAGCCCTCATGCCCATGTTCTTCGGCAGCATGATCGGCGGGTTGATCCTGTGCCTGGTCATGAGTTTCAAGCCCGCGTCCGCTCCGTACGTGGGCGTTCCCTACGCCGCGATCGAGGGCGTCTTCGTCGGGGCCGTGTCGCTGGTCTACGCCAAGCAGTTCGCCGGCACCAAGGTCGGGGGCGCCACGGGCGAACTCATCCTGCTCAACGCCGGCCTGCTCACCGTCGGCACGCTCGCGTCGATGCTCACGCTCTATCGCCTGCGCATCATCCGGGCCACCGAGAAGTTCAAGGCCGTCATGCTCTGCGCGATCGGGGGCGTCTGCCTCTTCTCCCTCGTCGTCATGGTCGCCCGGCTGTTCGGCGTCAGCATGCCCTGGCTCTGGGACGGCGGCCCCATCTCGATCCTCATCTCCGTCGCCATCCTGCTCGTCGCCGCGTTCAAGCTCATCCTGGACTTCGACCTCATCGAGTCCGGTTCCCGCGCCGGTCTGCCCAAGTACATGGAGTGGTATGCCGGCGTCGGCCTGCTCGTCACGCTCGTCTGGCTCTACCTCGAGTTCCTCCGCCTGTTGGCGCTTCTCAACCGGCGCGACTGACCGGGCCCGGTCATGGGGCTGCGCCTGGTCCGCTTCTTGGGACGGCCTGTCCTTCGACAGCACCTGCTGATCGAGGTGTTCCCGTTCGTCGCCGGCTTCGTCATCCCCGCGGTCTGGGGCGTGCACCTGGCTCTGGGCCGCCAGATGCCCGTCGCGGTCGCGCTGGGGCTGCTCGGCCTGGTGATCTCCGGGCTGGTGTTCTGCCTCGTCCGGGGGCTGGTGCTGCGGCGCAGGCTCGCGCGCGCCTGCGCCGCGGCGGACCACCTGCTCTGCACGCGCTGCTTCCACCCGCTGACCGGGCTTGACTCGCCGGGCCGCTGCCCGGAGTGCGGCCAGCCCGCCGAACCCCGTCAGGTGCGCGAAACCTGGCTGAGCGTGTTCGGCCCCGGCTGAGCCATTCCGCCGCCGCTACGCTCGTCGCCTATGACCGTGCGCACACCCATCGTCGGCGGCAACTGGAAGATGAACACCGACCACGCCGCCGCCGTGGTCCTCGCCCGCGCCGTGGCGGCCGGCGTTGCACCCCTGGGGCGCGTGCAGACCGTGGTCTTCCCGCCCTTTGTCTACCTGCGCGACGTCGCCGCGGCGCTGGCCCAGGCCAGTGGCGCGACGGCCCTGGGCGCCCAGGACTGCTACCACGCCGAGAAGGGCGCCTTCACCGGCGAGGTCTCCGTCGGCATGCTCAAGGACTGCGGGGCCGCCTGGGTGCTCGCCGGACACAGCGAGCGCCGGCACGTGATGCACGAGGGCGACGACCTGGTGAACCTCAAGCTGCGGGCGGCGCTGCACGCCGGCATGTCGGTCGTCCTCTGCGTCGGCGAGAAGCTCGAGCAGCGCCTGACCGACCAGACCGATACCGTCAACGAGCGGCAGGTGCGGCTGGGCCTGCGCGCCGTCGAGCCGGCCGAACTGGCGCGGGTCGTCATCGCCTACGAGCCGGTCTGGGCCATCGGCACCGGCAAGACCGCCACCCCGGACGACGCCCAGAGCGCCCACCGGCACATCCGCTCCGTCGTCGCCGACATGTTCGGCCGCGCCGCCGCCGATGCGCTGCGCATCCAGTACGGCGGCTCGGTCACCGCCGCCAACGCGCAGGCGCTCATGGCCCAGCCCGACGTCGACGGCTCGCTCGTCGGCGGGGCCTCGCTCAAGGCCGACGAGTTCGTCGCGATCTGCGCCGCGGCGGCGGCGGCCAAGGCGGGGTAGGTTCCGCGCTCGGCCCACCCCGCCCGCATGGACGGTTCGCCGCCCGGACGCAACGTCGCAGGTTCGCGATCGCCGCCGCCCGGCGGGAACGACGACGATTCGACAACCGCACCAAGCAGACCCCCGGCTCCGATCCCGCCTTTGCCCCAGATGGGCACGCGACAGGCTCGCCCCCTATCATCCGCCCCTTCGGTCGCCGGAGCTTCTGACCCATGCTGCTCGAACACTTTCCGAACCTGCCCGCTTCGCTCGCCACGCTCACGCTCGCCTTCGACTGGGGGCAGGTGTTCCGCGGCGTGCTCTTCGCCGCGTTCCTCGGCGCGTGCATCCTGCTCATCCTGGCCGTGCTCATCCAGAAGCCGCAGGGCGGCGGCCTGGCCGGCGCGTTCGGCGCGGGCGCGGGCTCGGGGCAGACCGCGTTCGGCACCCGCACGGGCGACGCCCTGACCGTCGCCACGATCATCGTCTTCGTGCTGTATCTCATCTTCGCCGTCTCGCTCACCTTCGCCATGCGGCCGTCGGTGGCGCCGGCCAGCAACCCCGCGGCCAGTTCGCCCGAGGCGCCCGCCAGCCCGCCCGCGGGCGCTCCGCTCACGCCGCCGGCCGGCAGCGACGCCGCGAAGAAGGCCGCCGAGCCCGACAAGGCTCCGACGCCCGCGCCCGCGCCGGTTCCCGCGCCGAGCGATACCGCCCCACCGGCGACAACGCCCCCGGCCTCGACCCCCCCGGCCTCGACCCCGCCGGCCTCGACCGCGCCGGCGTCGACCCCGCCCGCCAATCCGGGCGCGCCGAAGTAACCGCCTTCGACCGCCTTCCCGCACGCGAGGAGCCCGCATGATCCGCAGCATGACCGGCTTCGGCGAGGCGTCGATGAACGCCGACGGCGTGCACTATTTCCTGGAGCTGCGCTCGCTCAACTCCCGCTATTTCAAGGCCCTGATCCGCCTGCCGGAGATGTTCCAGGGCCTGGAGGCCGAGCTGGAAAGCCAGCTGCGCCACCGCCTGCGCCGCGGCTCGGTGACGCTGAGCGCCACCTGCACGGACGCCTCGGCCAAGGCCGCGTACACGATCAACGCCCCGGCCCTGGGCCGGTACATCGAGCAGCTGCAGCAGGTGCCGCAGGTGCGCGAGGGGCGCGTGGCGATCGACCTCGGCTCCCTGCTGACGCTCCCGGGCGTGCTGCAGCCGCCGCACGACGAGGAGGCCCGCCTGACGCACGCCCGGGCGGCGTACATGCAACTGCTGGACCGCGCGTGCGCCGGGCTGCTGGAGATGCGCGCCCGCGAGGGCGCCGCGCTGCTGCAGGACCTGATCGCCCAGCGCGACGTGATGCGCCGGCACCTGGACGTGATCGCTTCGCGCGCCCCGCAGGCCGTGGCCGACTACGAGAACCGCCTCAAGGCCCGCATGGACATGATGATCAAGGATGCGTCGCTGGCCGTGCAGCCCGGCGACCTCATCCGCGAGATCGCCGTGTACGCCGAGCGCTCGGACATCTCCGAGGAGATCAAGCGCCTCACCGGCCACCTGGAGCAGTACACCGAGCTGCTCACCGCCAACGGCGGCCAGGCCGTCGGCCGCACGCTCGATTTCCTCGCCCAGGAGATGCTCCGCGAGGCCAACACCATCGCCAGCAAGTCCGCCGATTCGGACATCGCCAAGGCCATCGTCGAGGTCAAGGGCGCCATCGACCGCATCAAGGAACAGGTCCAGAACGCCGAGTAGGCCGCCGGCCCCGAACCCCGACGCCTTGCAGCCCCTGCCCATCTTCCGAGACCCCCCTGCCCGCGGGTCCCGGCCGGCCCGGCCCGTCGCCGGCGGCTGCCACCGCCGGCCCACCGTGGTGGTACCATTGTGCGTATGGCCCGCCAGCGCTCCCGCCGGTCCATGGCCCTGGCCGCATTCGCGGCCGCCGCCGGTTTCACCGCCGGGGCCTCCGGACTCGACACGCCCGGACCGACCTCGATCGATGAGCTCGTCGCTCGCCTGGGGGCCGACTCCTTCCCGCAGCGCGAGGCCGCGACGCTGGAACTGTCCCAGCGGACCGAGATCCCCATCGCCGACGTCGAGCGCGCACTGGCCAACCCCGCGCTCACGCTCGAGCAGCGCACGCGGCTCATCGAGGCCGCACGCGCCAAGTTCTACGCGGCGCCGCGCGCCGCCCTGGGCGTTCAGTTCGACAGCCTTCAGCCCAGCCGCGCGGTCATCTCCAAGACCTTCCCGGCGTTCCCGGCGGCGGCGATGCTGCAGCCCGGCGACGAGATCATCCGCGTGGGTGACCAGTCGGTGACCGAAGAGGGCTGGGGCGTGGTGCGGCCCAAGATCCTCTCGCGCGATCCGGGCCAGTCGCTCGACATGACCATCCGGCGCAACGGCGAGGACCTGCGACTGGCGGTCCCACTGGGCAAGTTCACCGACCTGCCCCAGGCACGCATGGATTCATGGGACCTTCAGGCCGCGTGGCTCGAGCGCCGCGCCGCCTTCGAGCCGACCGCGGCGCCGATCAGGATCGCCGGCGCGGACGAACCGTGGGAGCGCGACTTCGCGGCACGCCAGCCCGGCTTCAACACCCGCGCCTTCAGCCACACGCCGCTGCTGGCCGTCGGCGGCGAGCCGCGCGGCGGGCAGACGATCCACGACGCCGACGACGGCGCGGCCGCCAGCGACATCGTGCCCGGCGCCGCTCCGAACGGCCCGGTGGTCGTCCGCCAGGAGCTGTGGATCAACGGCCAGCGCGTGCCCATCCAGCAGGGCCAGGGCGGGGTGGTCGTGCAGATCGGGCCAAACGGCCAGCAGGTGATCCGCCAGCAGCCGCCGCAGCGCCAGGCCCAGGCCGACCCGCGCCTGATCGGCGAGTACCAGCGCCTGACCAGCAGCCGCGCCCAGCTCGAGACCGAGATCATGGTCCTCACCCAGCGGCTGGCCAACCCCGCGCTGAAGCCCGACGAGCGCCAGGCCGTCGTGCAGGCGCTGGCCGGGCGGCAGCAGGCCCTGCTCGACGCCGACCGGCGCATCGCCCGCGTCGAGGCCCTGCTGCGTCTGGATGCGCAGATGCCCCGGCGCTGACGCGCCGCCGCTTCACACCTCGAACGCCAGCCGCACCTTCGACGGGCCGTAGCCGTGCTCGTCGAAGATCATCAGCTCGTTGGGCTTCTCGTGCGTCAGCCACGCCGACGGCACGAACACGCCGAGCCCCGGGCCCACCTCGTGCCCCGGACCCGTCGCCGTGAAGTACCGCCCCGCGTGACGCCCGTTCACGTACACCTGCCCCTTGCTCAGCCCCGCGCACACCACCCGCAGCGACGGCGCGCCCGGGCGCGTCGAGAACCACCCGCGGCACCACACCGGCCCGCCGTGCTTGCTCACCTTGTACGGCTTGTACGCGTCGGCCCCGGGCCGCTCCCACTTGGCGAACGACCACTCGGCCTTGGCCGTCAGGTTCTCCACGCACTCGGACCCGCCGAGCGACTCGCCCAGTTCCTTCAGCGACTCCTCCGCCGAGCCGAGCACCGCCGCCGACAGCTCCACGCTGCCGCGCCCAAGGACCGATTCATCCAGGAACGTCCTCCACGGCTCGCCCGCGTCGAACCACCGGTGCGGCTGGCCGTTGACCAGCAGCACGCCGCGGGTGGACACCGGCCCGCACGTCACCACGATCGGGTTCTTCCCGCGCCGGTTCACGCTCCAGGCGATCCGCGCCGCGTCCGTCGCCTCGCCCTCGCTGACGCCGAAGATCGGCGCGCGGAACGCCAGCGGTTCCATCGGCTCGCCGCGCGTCAGCGTCGCCCGCCCCAAGCGAAGCGGCTCGACCTCCCAGGCGTGCCCGAGCAGGCCCTTGCCCTCGACCAGACGGTTGCCGCCGGAGAACCGTCCGGCGTTCTCCGCCAGCACCACCAGCGTCTGGGGGTGCTTCGTCAGGTTCAAGGTCAGCTCGGCGCGCGCGCCGGGCCCCTCGCCCATCACCCCGAGCTCCGTGCCGTCCACGAACACGTGCAGCCGGTCGGCCGACTGCGGCCAGGCGACGTGGGCCCGGCGCGGCGCGGCGCCCTTGAGCTGCACCCGGTACCACCCGTACCCGAACGGCGCGCCCAGCGCCGCCAGGTCCGCCGGGCCCGCGATCGACGCGTACCGCGCGCTGCCGCCCGAGACGTAGTCGGCCGCCGGCGCGATCTCCCACCGTTCGATCGCGGGCGACGGAGGCGTCCGCGTCGAAGCGGCGACCTGCACCGCCGGCGGAGTCGTCGCGGCGGGGGCGGCCTTGCCCTTGCCCGGCTAGGCCGCAGACGCCCGCGCGCGCGCGGGCCGCGCCCCCGACGCGGGCGGCAGCTCGGCACGTACCCCCTGGACGCTGAACAGCGGGCACGACGCGTCCTTGACCGCGACG
>JAEUIX010000028.1 GCA_016794945.1 Phycisphaerae bacterium | reverse complement strand
GCGGGCGCCACGGGTGCTGCGGGCGCTGCCGGCGCCGGCGCAACCGCCGGTGCCGCCGGCCTGGCGGGCTTCGACGCCGGTCTGGCCTCCACTCGCTCGGGAGCTTCCACCCCGTCCGGCCGCGCGTGCGCCGGCGGCTCGGCCACCGCCGTCGACGCCTCGGCATCGCCCCCGCCCGCCTTCTTCGCCCGGCTCTTGGCCGGCTTGGCCACCGCCCGGACCTTGGTGACGTCGACGTGCTCCTTCGTCTCGACCGCCGTGCCCGACGCGGCGTCGCTGAACCACTCGCGGATCGTCGCCTCGAGTCCCGCCGAGATCATCGACGCGTGCGTCTTGACCGTGTCGGCGGGGATCTCCTCCGCCAGGCACTTGTCGATGATCGCCTTCACCGGGACGTTCAGTTCCTTCGCGATTTCGCCGAGTCTGCGCTTAGCCAAGCAATGCTCCGTGCCTTCGCCCCACCGTGGTTCCCGTCTTCCGATTCACGCTCCGCCGTCCGCCGCTCCCCGTCCCCCCTCCGCCGCCTCACTGCGCCGGAGCCTGCCCCAGGATGTCCGCCGCCCGCGCATCGTCGCTCACGCCCAACGCGGGGCCCGTGCCCTCGGCCAGCGGCGATGCGCCCGACTCCAGAAGCCGCCGCGCCGCCGCCTCTTCCTCGCGCTTGCGCTGCTCCGCGGCCTCCTTCTCCTTCTGCTGCGTCTCGGCGACCTCCTTGGCCTTCACGCTGGCGGTCTCCACCACCCGCTTGGCCACCTCGTCGCTGACGCCCAGTTCGTTCATCAGCACCTCGGCGCCGACCTCCTCCACGTCGAACACGCTCACCATCCCCAGCGCCGCCAGCTTGTCCAGGTGCTCCTCGCTGATCCCCTCCACGCCGCTCAGCGTCGAGGTCATGATCTCCAGGCCCTTGTTGAACTCGTCCGGGGTCAGGATGTCCACGTCCCAGCCGGTCAGCCGCGCCGCCAGCCGTACGTTCTGCCCGCGCTTGCCGATCGCCAGGCTCAGCTGGTCGTCCCGCACCACCACCGTCGCACGCCCCAGCTCGAAGCACAGGCTGATCTCCGCAACCTCCGCCGGCTTCAGCGCGTTGGCGATCAGGATCTGGCTCGACTCGTTCCACCGGACGATGTCGATCTTCTCCCCGTTCAGCTCGTCCACGATGTTCTTGATCCGGCTCCCGCGCACGCCCACGCACGCGCCCACCGGGTCCACCTTGCTGTCCACGCTCGCCACCGCGATCTTCGTCCGGTACCCCGCCTCCCGGGCCATCGCCTTGATGTCGATGATCTTCTCCGCCACCTCCGGCACCTCCACCTCGAACAGCCGCTTGATGAAGTCCGGGTGCCCGCGCGACAGCACGATCTTCACCTGGTTCCCGGCGTCCCGAACGTCCAGCACCAGGCACCGCACACGGTCCCCAGGCTGGAACTGCTCCCCCGGAATCTGCTCGCTCCGCGGCATGAACGCCTCGGCACGGTCGATCGTCACCACCAGCGCGCCCCCGTCGTACCGCTGAACCACCCCCGTCACGATCTCCCCGACCCGCTTGCTGTACTCGTTCAGCATCGTGGTCCGCTCATCGTCGCGGAACCCCTGGATCATCACCTGCTTGAACGTCTGCCCCGCGATCCGCCCCAGGTCCTCCGGCGACAGGTTCATGGGTTCGTTGTGCCGGAACAACTGCATCTGACCCGTCAGCGGATCGAGCTCGCACCGGAACTCCTCGGTGTCCAGCGTGTTGAAGTGCTTCCGCGCCGCCGAGACCATCGCACGCTCCAGCACCTTTACCAGCGACTGCTTGTCCAGCTTCCGGTCGCGGGCGATCGAGTCCAGGATCCGCATCATCTCTGCCGTGTTCATTCCGATCTCCGAGTTGTCGCGTTGTCTGGTTATCCGATCCGAATCTGACGGCCGCCGCGCGGCGGCCCCAAAAACAACAAGGCCACGGTCGCCGATGCTCCGTGGCCTTCCAACGCCGCCGGCTCCGAGCCGGCGACCGATCGAGCGTGGGGGTCAGGCCATCGGCCTCCTTCCGCCCGAGCCGCTCCCGCGGAACTCACGACCCGTACCGCCGGGTCTCCGGCCCCTTCCTTGGGCCAGATCCCGGTGCCCGGGTCTGCACAGCGCAGCCGCCGGCCTCGTCGTGAGGTCAGACAGCATGATGACGGTCGCTGGTCATGCGTGCGTTCCGCGAATCGAATCTGCCACGTGAAACACCGGTTGTCCGTAGGGAGTTTATACGGGATCCCCGTCCCCGTCCATCCCGCCCCGCCGGCCCCGCACCCGTGGTCATGGAGTCTTCACGACCCGGCGCTACGCTTGCTCCCCTTCATGAGCCCCCTGGCCTCCGAGATCGTCGGCACCGACCGCAGCGTCCTGCTCCTCCACCTGCCCGGCCAGGTGACCGACGAGTGCGTCGCCCAGATCCAGGCCGAGGTCCACGCCCGCATGCCCCGCGTCGACGGCGCCGGCCTCGTCCTGGACTTCGACAACGTCGAGCTCATCAACTCCATCGGCATCACCTGCCTCCTCCAGGTCGAGGAAGAGTGCCGCCGCCGTCGAGCCCGCATGGTCTTCACCCGCGTCCCGCCCGCCATCGGCCGGTTCCTCGCTCAGGTCAAGCTCGACCGCCGTTTCAAGATCGTCCCCGATCTCGACGAGGCGCTCCGTCACGTCGACGCCATCGGCTGACCGCCCCCGCCCTCACACCCGGTCCGCCGGCGTGATCGCCCGAACGATCCGCAGCGCCCGCTGCCCCTTGAACTGGCCGATGTGCGCCAGGAACTTCTTCTCGCCCTCCACGCACAGCACCACCGGCTGGCCCACCGGCTTCTCCGTCGCCACCACGTCGCCCACCGCCATCGACCGCAGGTCCGCCAGCGTCATCGTCGTCTGCGCCAGCAGCCCAGTCACCGTCAGCCCCGCACGCGACAGCGACCGCTCGATCCGCTGCTGCACATCCTTCGAACGCGCCAGCCGGGAGTTGCTGAACCACGACTGCGCCGACAGCTCCTCCATCACCGGCTCGATCACGTTGTACGGGATGCACAGGTTCATCGTCCCCGCCCGCGCCCCCATCTTCAGCTCGAAACCCACCACCACCACCACCTCGTTCGGCGGCACGATCTGCACCAGCTGCGGGTTGCTCTCCGTCGCCGCCACCTGGAACTCGATCTGCTTGATCCCCGCCCACGCCTCCGCCAGCGCCGCCAGCCCGCGCCCGATCATCTTCCCGATCAGCCGCGACTCGATCGCCGTCATCGGCCGCTGCGGGATGAACAGGTCCTGGTTCGTTCCCCCCAGCAGCCGGTCGATGATCGGGTAGATGATCAGCGGGCTGATCTCCAGGCACACCTGCCCCTCCAGCGGCTTGGCGTCGATCAGGTTGAAGCTCGTCGGGTTCGGCAGCCCCGCGATGAACTCCCCGTACGTCATCTGCTCGCACGTCGCGACCTTCACCTCCACGATCGTCCGCAGGAACCCCGACAGGCTCGCCCCGAAGTTCCGCGCAAAGCCCTCGTGCAGCGTCTGCAACGCCCGCATCTGGTCCTTGCTCACCCGCTCCGGCCGCTTGAAGTCGTACCCCCGGACCTCCACCGTCCCGCCGTCCCTGCGGTTGCGGCCGAACATCTTCGGGCTCGCGGCGCCCTCCTGCCGCACCTCCCCCGAGTCCACCGCCGCCAGCAGCGCGTCGATCTCGCCTTGGTCCAGCACGTCCGGCATCCAATCCCCTGCATCGGTTGACCGCCCCGCCCCCGCGCCGGTTCCGGCGCGCAGGACAGCCGCGTCGTCTCCAAGATCGGCCCGCAATCCCTGCGCTCTTGAACCGCCGCCGGCCAACACCGTCCGAACGGTCCCACGCCCCGCCTTCGTACAGTTCCCCATGCCCAGCCGTCCCCTCCGCGCTCTGGCCGCCGCGATCCTCCTGCTGCTCGGCCCGGCGATCCTCGCCGCCGCGTCCCCCGCGAACCAGCCTCCCGCCCCCGTCGATGGCCAGCGCATCTCCGCCTTCGCCCTCCCCGGCCGCGCCGCCGTCGCCCCCGGCGACCAGTTCGCCATCGCCATCGTCTACGAGTTCGAGGAAGGCTGGCACGCCTGGCCCAACAAGCCCGTCCTCCCCAAGGAACTCGACGGCCTGCTCACCATCCCGTCCCAGGTCGCCCTCGCCCCCACCCCGGCCCTGCCAGCCTCCATCCGCATCGTCACCGCAGCCGCCCAGTGGCCCGAGCCGCACCCGGTCGCCACCGCCGCCTTCGGCACCGGCGACGACGCCAAGCCCCTGTCCATCCTCTCGCTCTCGGGCCGCGGCATCATCTACATCCCCGTCATCCTCGCCCCCGATGCGCCGAAGGGAACCCACACCATCCCGCTGACCTTCTCCCTGCAGGCCTGCAACGAATCGACCTGCATCGCCGAGCAGACCCTCTCCCTTCCCGTCTCCATCACCATCGCCGACGCCGCCTCCGCCCCCGATGCCTCCGGCACGTTCAACGACTTCAACCCCGCCGTCTTCGCCCGCATCCTCTCCGGCGAGATCGACACCTCAAGTCCCGCCAGGTCACGCCAGTTCGACTTCCTCGGCTACACCTTCCAGGTTCCCGAGAACGCCTTCCTGCTCATCTTCGCCCTCGCCTTCGCCGCCGGCACCCTCATGAACTTCACCCCCTGCGTCCTGCCGGTCATCCCCATCAAGATCCTCAGCATCCAGAGCCACGCCAACAGCCCCGGCAAGCTCGCCTGGTTCGGCGCCATCTACTGCCTCGGCATCGTCACCCTCTACCTCATCCTCGGCCTCATGGCCTACGGCCTCATCACCGGCGGCAAGAAGTTCGACTGGGGCCAGATCTTCACCATCCCCTGGTTCGTCATCGCCATGTCCCTCATCATCGCCGTCATGGGCGTCGGCATGATGGGCCTCTTCACCATCCGTCTGCCCAACGCCGTCTACATGGTCAACCCCACCGGCGAAACCGCCCTGGGCAACTTCGTCGGCGGCCTGCTCACCGGCGTCCTGGCCGTCCCCTGCACCGGCCCGCTCCTGGGCGCCACCCTCGCCTGGATCTTCACCCAGCCGCCCGCCGTCGGCCTGCTCACCTTCGTCACCATGGGCCTCGGCATGGCCTTCCCCTACGCCCTGCTCATCGCCTTCCCGCGGCTCGTCAGCCGCATGCCCCGCGGCGGGCCCGGCGGCGAACTCCTCAAGCAGGTCATCGGGCTCTTCCTCGTCGGCGTCGCCGCCTACCTCGCCGGCAACCTCACCAGCGACCGCTGGCCGTGGTGGATCGTCGGTGCGCTCTGCCTGTTCGCCTGCGCGTGGTGGGGGGTCGGCGCGATCCGAACGCTCCGCACGCGCACCGCCCGCATCGTCAACGCTTCCATCGCCGCCGTCGCGGCCTTGGCCTTCGCGCTCATGACCTGGTCCGTCACCCGCCCGCCGCCCATCGACTGGCGCCGCTTCGAGAACGAGTCCGACGCGCAGCTCCAGGCCGCCATCGCCCAGGCCGTCGCCAGGGGCCAGGTCGTCGTCGTCGACTTCACCGCCAAGTGGTGCGTCAATTGCCACGTCATCGAGAAGAGCGTCCTCTACAGCGACACCGGCCTCGAGGTCTTCAAGCAGCCAGGAGTCGTTCCCTTCAAGGTCGATCTCACCTCCGCCGGCGACGACCAGGGCTGGGGCACCGTCCGAAAGGTCTCCGGCGGCGGCGGCATCCCCCTCATCGCCGTTTTCGGACCCGCCGCCAAGGACACCCCCATCTACTTCCAGTCCTTCTTCAAACCCGCCGATCTCAAGGACGCCGTCGCCCGAGCCAGGGGCGGCGGCTGACCGGCTCGGCGTTTGACCCATCCGCTTACCCGGTCTAACTTTGTCCCTGCCGCGGCCAATCCGCGGCGACATCGCGGGCGTAGCTCAGTGGTAGAGCATCACGTTGCCAACGTGAGGGTCGAGGGTTCAAGTCCCTTCGCCCGCTTTGAACGCACGAAAGGCCCCGGTCCACCCGACCGGGGCCTTCTTCGTTCCTGCCAATCGCACCCCGCCACCCCGCCACCCCCAGCCCCCCGCGGCCCTCACCGCCCGGCGCCCTCGCGCAGCCGCCGCGCCGCCCAGGCCTTCGCCTCGGCCACGCGCCGCCGCACCTGCGCCGGCGCCGTCCCGCCCGTCACGTTCCGCTTGCCCACCACCGCGCCCACCTCCAGGTGCCGGTAGATGTCCCGCCCGATCCGCCCCTCCACGCTCCGCATCTGCTCCAGCGTCAGCCGGTGCAGCGCCACGCCCCGCTCCAGCGCCAGCCGCGTCAGCCGGCCCGCCGTGTGGTGCGCATCGCGGAACGGCACGCCCCGCCTCACCAGGTAGTCCGCCAGGTCCGTCGCCGCGCTGAAGCCGTCGTCCGCCGCCGCGCGGCAGCGCGCCCGGTCCACGCGCACGCCCTTCAGGCACTCCGGCACCATCGCCAGGCACATGCCCAGGTGCTCCACCGAATCGAACAGCGGCTCCTTGTCCTCCTGCAGGTCCTTGTTGTACGCCAGCGGCAGCCCCTTGAGCGTCGTCGCCAGCCGCACCAGGTTCCCCAGCAGCCGCCCGCTCTTGCCGCGGATCAGTTCCGCCGCGTCCGGGTTCTTCTTCTGCGGCATCAGGCTGCTGCCGCTCGTCACGCGGTCGGCCATCTGCACGAAGCCGAACTCCGCAGACGAGTACACCACCAGGTCCTCCCCCAGGCGCGACAGGTGCAGCCCGCACAGCGCCACGCACGACAGCGTCTCGAACACGAAGTCCCGGTCGCTCACCGCGTCCAGCGAGTTGCGGCTCGGCCCGCCGGCCCCGAAGCCCAGGTCCCGCGCCAGCGCCGCCCGGTCGATCGGGTACGCCGTGCCCGCCAGCGCCCCCGACCCCAGCGGCGACACCTCGATCCGCCGCAGCGCATCGGCCAGCCGCTCATCGTCCCGGCGCAGCATCTCCACGTACGCCAGGCACCAGTGCGCCATCAGCACCGGCTGCCCGCGCTGCAGGTGCGTGTACCCCGGCAGCACCGTCCCGGCCTTCAGCTCCCGCTCCGCCAGCGCCGCCAGCGCGCCCGCCGCCCGCGCGATCCCCGCCCGCAGCCCCCGCACCGCCCGCGCCGCCCACAGCCGCACGTCCGTCGCCACCTGGTCGTTGCGGCTCCGCCCCGTGTGCAGCTTCTTGCCCAGGTCGCCCACCCGCGCGATCAGCGCCCGCTCCACGTAGCTGTGGATGTCCTCCTCGCCGCTGCGCTCCAGCAGCGCCGGCGTCCGCTCCAGCTCCCGCCCGATCGCCGCCAGCGCCCGCACGATCTTCCCGTGCTCCGCCGCCGTCAGCACCCGCGCCCGCCGCAGCGCCCCGGCCCACGCCGCCGAGCCCGCGAGGTCCTCCCGCCACAGCGCCCGGTCGAACGGCAGCGAGTCGTTGAACCGCTTGAACAGGTCCGACGCCCGGCCCGCGAACCGCCCGCCCCACAGCACGCCCACTTACCGCGCCCCCTTGGCCGCGCGCTTCCCGCCGGCCTTCACCACCCCCGCCGGCTTGCCGTTCGATCGCGCGCGGCCCGCCGGCTTGCCGCCGGCCCCAGCCCCCATCCGCCGCAGCGCCGCGATCCGCGACGGCAGCGAGTACAGCCGGATGAACCCGCCCGCGTCCTTCTGGTTGTACACCTCGTCCTTGCTGAACGTCGCGAACGCCTCGCTGAACAACGAGTCCGGGCTCCGCCGGCGCACGGTCGTCGCCGTTCCCTTGTACAGCCGCACCACGATCGTCCCGTTCAGCGACCGCGCCACCCGCTCGAACCC
>JAEUIX010000023.1 GCA_016794945.1 Phycisphaerae bacterium | reverse complement strand
GACCGGACGGCGGTTTCAACCGACCGTCGGGCGACCGCCAGTTCGCCGACGAGCGCCCCCGTCGCCGCCCCCAGCACCCCGCCGGCGATCGCCCCCAGGGGGAAGAGCACGGGCGCCCCGAGGATTGCCCCGACGAACGCGCCGATGATCGCGCCCCAGGCGCCCGAACGGCTGGCGCCGGCGCGTCGCGCGCCGCGGGCGGAGGCCACGAGTTCCAGCGCCTCGCCGGCGGCGGCCATGGCCAGCGCCGCGCCCAGGGTCCACCACGAGAACAAGTCGTTCCGCCACCACTGGCACGCGCCGGCGACGAGCAGCGCGAACCAAGCGCCCGGAAGCGTCAGCGCGGTCAGCAGCACCCCGGCCGCCCCGGCGCTGCAAACGATGATCGCGGCGAGAAGGTCCAGCATGGGGCCGGGGCTTCGCGGAGCGGCTCAGGCTCCGGCGGCGGGAGTCGCGGGGGCCTTGGCCGCCTCGTCGGCGGCGACCTGATCGGGGAACGCGGTCTTCTCCATCGCCAGGCACCACTCCTCCAGGCCGACGTTGCGCAGCAGGTCCAGCTTGTGGCTCGAGCCGTCGTGCAGGTTCAGCGTGAGGAAGAACTTGTCCCACTTGCGCTTGTCGAATTCGCGCACGTCGGCGGGGGTGATCGTGCGCCCGTTGGGCAGGCGGAGCGTCTGCGTGGCGGGGTCGAAGCCGAACCTGGTCCGCGCTGCGCGGGCGATGACCAGCATCATCCACGCCCCGCCAACGAACCCGATCACGGTGAAGGCCCACTGCAGTGGCAGGTCGTACTTCTCCAGCGACTTGGGCGGCGGCGTGGTCTTCCAGAACTCCTGCAGCTCCGACAGCTTCCTGGTCGGGTCCGCGGGCTTGGTGGTCGCGGGGTTCAGCCCGCCGACGAGCGACTCGGCCGTGAGCCACTGCAGCGCGGCGTGGTCCAGCAGGAGAGGCGCCAGCGCGGTGAGTTCGCCCTTGTTGCCCCCGGAAGATTCGATGGCGACGGCCTTGGCGTGCGCCTTGGCCAGGTCGGCCTCTCGCGCCTCGAGCGTGCGCAACGCCTGGTGCGGGTCGGCGAAGCCCGATTCGAACAACCGCCCCGTCGATTGCGCCAGTTCGAGGTACCGCTTCTGCTTGTACGACGCATCGGCACGCCCGCGCGAGGGGTAAAGAATGGTGGCGTCGTACAACCCCCAGGCGCCGAACCCGACGAACACGACGAGCACAACGACCATCTTGATCAGCCACCCCCGGTTCAGGGTCGAAGTGAGTTGTTCGGTCATGGTGCGGTGCTCCGGTTGTGCAAGTGTATTCGGACGTTCGGCGGCCCCGCTGCACTCTCATCGGCGCGACGGCTAGCGTTCGTCGCACGGGAGGCCGCATGACCGGTTCCAGGCCGCGGGTGGTGATCGTGGGCGGGGGGTTCGGGGGCCTGCACGCCGCACGGGCGCTGCGCAGGGTGGCGTGCGACGTGGTTGTAGTCGACCGGCGGAACCACCACCTGTTCCAGCCGCTCTTGTACCAGGTGGCGACGGCGTCGCTCAGCCCCGCGCAGATCGCAGCGCCAATCCGCAAGGTGCTCTCGCGCCAGCGCAACGCGGAGGTCCTGCTGGCCGAGGCCGAATCGGTCGATGCGGATCGGCGCGTGCTGCGCCTGCGCGACGGGCTGGTGGCGTACGACTACCTGGTGCTCGCGCCGGGCGTGACGCACTCGTACTTCGGGCGCGACGACTGGGCCGCCCGTGCGCCGGGGCTCAAGACCATCGAGGACGCAACGGAGATCCGTCGGCGTTTCCTGCTGGCGTTCGAAGCCGCCGAGCGCGAGGCCGACGAAGCCGCCAGAATCTCGGCCCTGACGTTCGTGGTGGTCGGGGCCGGGCCGACGGGCGTGGAAATGGCAGGGGCGATGGCGGAAATCGCACGCCGCGGCATCGTGCGTGACTTCCGCCGCATCGACACGTCGTCGGCACGCATCGTTCTGGTGGAGCACGGCGACCGCGTCCTCGGCTCGTTCCCGGAGGATCTGTCGGCCCGCGCGAGAAAGGACCTCGAGCGGCTCGGGGTCACCGTGATCACCGGGGCCAGGGTCACGACGATCGACGCGTCGGGGGTCGAGTACGCGCCCGCCGGCGCGCCGCCGGTGCGGCTGGAAGCCGGCAACATCCTGTGGGCCGCTGGCGTGCGAGGGCTGCCGCTGTGCGCATCGTTCGGAGCCCCGCTCGACCGCGCCGGACGCGTGCTGGTCAACCCAGACCTGTCCGTGCCGGGCCGCCCCGAGATCTTCGTCATCGGCGACGCCGCGGCGATCACCGACTCCCGGTCCGCCCGGCAGGTCCCCGGCGTCTGTCCGGCGGCCATGCAGATGGGCAGGCACGCCGGGCGGGTCATTCGCGACGAGATCCGCAAGGGCGCCGGCGCCCCGCGCCCGGCTTTCCGCTACACCAACAAGGGCGAACTGGCGACCATCGGCCGCGCACGCGCCGTCGGCGTCATCGGCTGGGGCAACGGCTGGCACCTCAAGGGGTTCATCGCCTGGTCGCTCTGGGCCCTGGTCCACATCACGTACCTCATCGGGTTCCGCAGCAGGATCCTGGTCATGATCGACTGGATGTGGTCGTACCTGTTCTTCGAGCGCGGGGCCAGGCTGATCACCGGTGATTCGACGGTCCCGCTCCGGCACGCCCGACAGGCAACGCTCGCGCCGGCCGAGTCCAGCGGCGCGGGTGCGTCGTCGGCGAACGGCGGACCGTGAACCGATTCAGTACGGATAGCCCTCGACCTGCGGCGGCTGGTTGGCCAGCGCCAGTGCGACGGCCCCGGCGCAGGGCACCAGGACCATAGCGGCGCGGCACAGCGAACCAGCCCATCCCGGGCGAGCGCCCAGCGGCGTAAGGGCCGAGGCCGGCGCCATCGCCAAGCCCATCCCCAGCAGCGCGTTGGCGGCAAGCGGTGTGTCGCCCAGGGTGCAGGTGAGCGACGCGAATACGCCGAGCATGGCGCCCAGCGCCCCGGCCACGCCGCCCCCCAGCCGAAGCGCGGGCCGGAACCACGCGACGATGACGGCGCCGCCCGCCGCCGCCGACACCGCGACCGCCGCGACGATCGGCTGAATGTGCCCGGTCAAGCCCCAGACCGCCGCGGCGAAGACACAGCAGAGGATCAGCAGCAGGGGGGGAGCCGTTCCCGGCTGGCGTCCGAGCGCCGACGCCGAGATCGTCATCGTGCCGCCGACGGCCGCCAGCGCCGCGACCGTGCCGATCGCCGATGCGGTCGGCGCCGCCGCCAGCACGTTTCGGGCGACGAGCCAGGCCAGGAGTCCGGACACGGCCACGCCGGCGACGAGCACGGACCAGCGGGCCCGTTCGAGCGTTCGCCCCAGCGCCAGCGCGGCGAGCGCCAAGGCCGCAAGGGCCCACGGCACCCACTGCCCGCCGGACACCACCGGCCAGCGCCAGCCCTCGCCGGCCAGCGGCCAACCGACGGCGACCGCCAGCGGCAGCGCGGCGCCCACGAGCGGCGTCGGCGCAGCGCCGGCGAGGCTGTGCGGGTCTTCGGTGCGCGACCGGCGCAGCCACGCGGGCGCGAGCGCCAAGAGCGACACCGCCGCCGGGAGCGCCACGGCGAACACGCCGACTCGGATCTGGAACTGTGCGTCCATGGTCGCGCTCCGTGCCGGCGCGTGCGGATCAACCGTCGCGGCGCGCCCACAGGGCGAGGCCCGCCGCGCCCCGGGTCCGGGTCGACGTAACCCATACGTCGCGCCTTCCAGGAAGACCGTGAGGGTCACCTCGTCGCCCAGCGGGCCGACCATGTAGTTCATGCCGAAGTCCGAGCGCTTGATGGTGAAGGTGGCCTCGACGCCGGCGAGTTTCTTGCCGCCGCGCCCCTCGCCCGTGCCCGTGTGCGTCACCCGCGCAGTGACCGGCTTGGTCACGCCGCGCAGGGTCAGGTCGCCCGCGACTTCTGCCGACTTGTCACCGGACGCCTTGGCGGAAGTGCTCTTGAACGTGATGGTGGGGAACTCCTTGGCGGAGAAGAAGTCAGCGCTCTTGAGGTGCTGGTCGCGCTTGGCGTCGTTGGAGACCAGCGTGTCGAGCTTGATCGTGACGTCGAGGCTCGCGGCCTCGGGCTTGGCCGGGTCGAACGTGAACGAGCCCGTGGGGCTGTGGAACATGCCGCGGAAGTTCGCAGCCCCCATGTGCTTGATCGAGTAGACCACGCCGGAGTGCACCGGGTCGATGGCGAAGCCGTCGGCGGCCGCGGCGGGTGCGGCGACGGCCGGTGCGGCCGAAGGTCCGGCCGTCAGCAGCCATCCGGCGGCGCCGGCGCTCAGGGCCACGGAAGCAACGCTGACGCAGAGGGGGCAGATACGCATGCGAGGGTTTCCTTGCAGAGGTTCGGGTTCGGGGCGGAACCGGCCGACGGGCCTTGCCCAGATTCCCAGTTCGAGGGTATACGGACGTTCGGGCACGCTACTCGGTTCGTTTTCGCGTGCGCACGCATCCCCGATTCCGGCCTGTTCGTAGGGGTTTCTGCTGGCCGGAGTCGGCTCCGGGCCGTAGAGTTCGGCGTCGTGTCGCGAACATGCAGGGAGCGGAAGGAGATCTCGGAATGAACGTCCAAGGCAGTGCGGCGGCCATCGCGGCCGCGTTCGTGGTGGCTTCGTCGGCGTGCGGGCAGTCGGTTCAACTGACGTCGAACCGGGACAACACGCTGTACCAGAACTTCGATGTGGCGCTGTCCAACGGCTCTGGCACGGGCATGTTCGCCGGCGTTCCGAACAACGGGTCGATCTACCGCGCGCTGATGTCGTTCGACCTGTCGAGCATCCCCGCGGGGTCGACCATCACCGGCGTGACGCTGCGGCTGAACATGTCGCGCACCAGCCACCCGGCGAGCACGCCCTTTTCACTGTACCGCGTGCTGGCGTCGTGGGGCGAGGGCGCCTCGAACGCGACGTTCGGCGGCGGCGGTCTGGGGACCGAGGCGGCCGACGGCGACGCGACGTGGTTCTACCGGTTCTACAACCTGGCGAACCCGGGCGCGAGCGTCCCCTGGACCACGCCGGGTGGGGACTTCGCCGCCCTGGCTTCGGCAACGACCAACGTCGGCGGCGTGGGCTTCTACTCGTGGTCGGGCGCGGGCATGATCGCGGATGTGCAGGCGTGGCTCGACAACCCGTCGAGCAACTTCGGCTGGGTGCTGCGGGGCGGCGAATCCGAGAACGGCACGTCGCGCCGCTTCGACACGCGCGAGAACGGCATCGCCAACAACCGTCCGCGCCTGACGGTCACCTACGTGATCCCGGCGCCGGGCGCTGGCGCGTTGCTCGGACTGGGCGCTCTGGCATTGGCGCGCCGCCGCCGCTGAAGCGCCGGGGTCCGGTCACTAGAATCGTGCTCCCGGCACAGGAGCACGCGACATGACCGCCACGCAAGCACAGGTTCACCCCTTCGACGCACGCGCCGATGCGCTGCTGGCCTCGCTGCGCCAGGGCGGGCAGTACAAGCACCTGCAGACGCTCGAAGGCCCCATGGACGCCGAGGTAACGGTGCGCGGCTACGGCCGGTGCCTGTGCTTCTGCTCCAACAACTACCTGGGCCTGGCGAACCACCCGGAGGTGATCGAGGCGGGCGTCAGGGCGCTGCGCGACTACGGCGCGGGCACCGCCAGCGTCCGGTTCATCTGCGGGACCTTCAGCCCGCACGAGACGCTGGAGGCGGCGATCGCGGACCTGGTGGGCACCGAGGCGGCGTACACGTTCGTCTCGTGCTGGAACGCCAACGAGGCGGTCTTCCCCACGCTGTGCGAACCGGGCGACACGATCATCTCCGACGAACTGAACCACGCGTCGATCATCGACGCCGTGCGGCTGGCCTCGGTGATCAAGAAGGGCGTGAACAAGACGGTCTACAGGCACAACGACCTTTCGGCGCTGCGGCACCAGCTGGAGACGACCGCGAGCCAGAACGCCGTGAACGCCTCGCACGCCGCCCCCGGCGCCGGCCGGCCGGTCACGTGGGTCGTGACCGACGGGGTGTTCAGCATGGAGGGCGACATCGCCGACCTGCCGGCGATGCGCCGACTGTGCGACGAGTACGGCGCGGTGCTGGTGGTGGACGACTCCCACGGCACGGGCGTCATGGGGCAGACCGGACGCGGCACGCACGAGCACCAGCACATGTTCGCGCCGCACGGCAAGCCCGGCCCGCACGGGCGGGTGGACGTGTTCACGGGAACGCTGGGCAAGGCCCTGGGCGGGGCGGCGGGCGGATACGTCGCCGGGCCGCGCCGGGTGATCGAGCTGCTGGTGCAGCGCGGACGGCCGACGCTCTTCTCCAACGCGCTGCCGGTCACAGTGGCCTGCTCGGCGGCCAAGGCGATCGAAGTGCTGGTGCGCGAGCCGCAGCGCGTGGCGCGCCTGCGCGACAACACGGCCTTCGCGCGCCGGCGCATTCGCGAGGCGGGGTTCACGGTCGTTGAGTCTCCGACGGCCATCTGCCCCATCATCGTGCACGACACCGCCAAGGCCATCGCCATGAGCAAGCGGCTGCTGGAACTGGGCGTCTTCGTCATCGGCTTCGGCTACCCCGTCGTGCCCGAGGGGCACGCCCGACTGCGGGTGCAGATTTCCGCGGCACACACCCACGATCAGATCGACCGGCTGGTGGACGCCCTGCGGAAGCTGTAGCCGCCCGCGCCGGGCCCGCGGCTACGCTCGGGCCATGTCCCCCCAGCCGACGGCCGACCACCGCCTGCCGACCGACACCGACGACGGCCTGCTGCTGATCATCAGCGGCCCGTCGGGCGTCGGCAAGACCACGATCACCCGGGCCGTCGAGCGGGCGATCCCCGGCGCGGTGTTCAGCGTGTCAGCCACCACGCGCAAGAGGACCGCCGCGGACGTCGAGGGCGTCGACTACCGCTTCGTCACCGACGAGGAGTTCGACCGCATGGTCGCCGCCGGCGAGTTCCTGGAGTACGCCGGCGTCTTCGGCAAGCGCTACGGCACGCCCAGGGCCTGGGTGCAGGAGCAGCTGCGGCGCGGGCGGCTGGTGATCCTGGAGATCGACGTGCAGGGCGCCGTGTCGGTCAAGCGCCAGGTGCCGGGGGCCTTCGGCATCTTCATCCTCCCGCCCGACGAGCCGACGCTGCTGGAGCGGCTGCGGTCGCGCAAGCGCGAGAGCGAGGAGAAGATCCAGCAGCGGTTCGCCGAAGCGCGGCGCGAGATCGCCACCGCCCGCGCCTGCGGCGCGTACGACCTGTTCATCACCAACAGCGTGCTGGAGCGGGCGATCGACGAGGCGGTCGCCGCCGTCAAGTCACGCCTGCGGCGCTGATCGTCGCCCACGCGGGGCTCACGAGCCGTACATGAACTCTTCGCGGGTGATCTTGCCGTTGTGCACGGTGTAGACGCCCACCTCGTCCATCATCTGCGACGAGCCGCTGGCGCGGTCCTTGACGTGGATGCGGAAGCGGACCGCGAAGCCCGACGCACCGACGAACGGGCCCTCGGCCGAGCCGCCGAGGATCTCGTTGGCCTTGAGCCACTCGGCGTTCTTGGCCTCGACGGACTTGCGCCCGCTCCAGGCCATGCCCATGCCCTCGATCGACACGATGTCGGGCGACCACCACTTCTTCTCCACCTCGTCGGCCTTGCCGGCGTTGAACAGCGCCACCAGGTCGGTGCCGATCTCGCGCGGGCCCGGACCTCCGCCGGTGGTGAACTGGTGCACTCCCGGCGGCAGCGTGCTGCTGCCGGCGGCCTTGCCCGCGGGGGTGCGGGCGGCGGGCGCCTTGGCCTTCTTCTTCGGGGCCTTGGCCGCGGGGCGCTTGGCGCTGCGCGCAGCCTTGGAGGTCTTGGCGCTCGCCGACTTCTTGGATTTCTTCGCCATGGGATGTTCGCCTGTGGAGTGGTGATGGACCGGGGCGCGGGACTATACCCCCGGGCGCCGGGGTGCCCGCTCGGCGCGAGCCGGTCGTGCGGGCACGCGGCTGTCCGCCCGCCTCAAGCCGGCAGGTTGACCGGCATGACGACGTACAGGAAATCGTTGCCGGCCTTGATGATGCCCGGCTTGTTGGCGGCCTTCAGCTCGATCAGCACCTCGGGCTCGTCCATCGTCTTGAGCGCATCGGCCAGGTAGCCGGGGTTGAACGAGATCTCCAGGTCGTCGCCCTCGAAGCCCGTCAGGTCCAGGTCGATCTCGCTCTCGCCCATTTCCGGGGCGCGGCTGGTGATCTTGGCCGACTTGGCCTTCTTGTTGAAGGCCATCCGCACGCCGCGGGACTCCTCGTTGGTGAGCACCGCCGCCTGGCGCACAGCGCGGATGAACTCCTCGCGTGCGGCGGTGATGCGCCGGTCCTGGTCCTTGGGGATGACGTCCTCGTACGGGGGGAACGCACCCTCGACCAGCGCGCTGCTGAGCGTCGCGACGGGGTGCTTCTTCGCGTCTTCCTTGGCGCCCTCCGGGCCGTCGTCGAACGCGAAGAAGATGCGGTTGTCGGTGATCGCGACGCGGACGTTCGACTCAGGATCCCCCGCCAGCCGCTGGAACAGGCCCAGGGCCTTGCGGGGCACGATGCAGGAAACCTTGTCGCCCTCGCCGCCCGCGGCCTTGATCGTGGCCCGGCAGAGCGCCAGGCGGCGGCCGTCGGTCGCGACCATCTCGAGCTTCTTGCCGTCGCGCTTCATCAACAGCCCGTTGATCGCGTAGCGCGAGGTCTCGCTGGCGATGGCGAAGATCGTGCGGTCGATCAGCCGGCGCAGCGTGCCCGCCGGGGCGTTGAAGGCCGAGCGGGCGCCCGC
>JAEUIX010000019.1 GCA_016794945.1 Phycisphaerae bacterium | reverse complement strand
GGATGCACCTGGGGTGGGGCGGGCGGTGGTGCGTGCCGGAGGCGCTGGAGCCGCTGGCGGCGTTCGTGAAGATCGACATGGAGGTGGTGGAGCAGGTGATGGCGCGCCTGCCGGACGCGGTGTCGCGCCGGTCGCGGGACCTGGGGCTTGGGGAGTCGACGCCACCGGAGATGGTGCTGCGGGCGATGGCGGGCGCGAACCGTCACCTGGCGGACCTGCACGGGCAGTGCCGGTCGCAGGCGGCCGCGGCGCGGGCGCAGGGGCGGGCGCTGGAGGCGATCGCGTCGTTCGGTGCAGGCTCGCCGGCGGCGGCTGGGGTGAGCGAGGCGCTGGGGGCGTGCGTTGCCTCGGCGCGGCGCGGGGGGGGCGCGGGGTGCGTGGGCGCGGTGGTGCAGTCGCGGTCGGGCGAGCCGTGGCGGCTCGCGGTGGACGGGGGCGCGGGCACGTTGGGCGCGGCGGTGGGTCCGGGGCTGGAGCCGCCGAAGGACGGGGCGGGCGAGGCGATGGACCTGCCGGGGGCGGTGCGCGGCGGGCGGCTGGCGGGGGCGGTGGGGCTGCTGACGTGGCTGGCCGAACACCTGACGGCGGCCGGGGGCGCGCCGGACGTTCGGTCGCTGCACGCGACGGCGCTGACGGGGCAGGGGTGGCCGGCGGCGGTGCTGCTGCACGAGCGCGACCTGGCGGAGGACCTGGGGCCGGCGCTGCCGGCGCTGGCGGCGTGCTGGGGGCAGTGCTTCACGGGCGCGGCGCAGGCGGAGGGCTCGCGCCGGCTGGCCGAGGCGCTGAGCCAGACGACGCGCGCGCTGACCGAGGCGCAGGAGCGGCTGGCCGAGGCGCAGTCGCTGGCCCGGCTGGGGGAGCTGACGGCGGGGGCGGCGCACGAGATGAACAACCCGCTGACGGTGATCTCCGGGCGGTCGCAACTGCTGGCGTCGCGCCTGGAGAGCGCGCGGGACCGGGCCGATGCGCAGCAGGTGGCCGAGGCGGCGCAGCGGCTGAGCGACCTGGTGACGTCGCTGCACCTGGTGGCGCGGCCGCCGGAGGCGCGGCGGGGGCCGGTGAACCTGGCGGACCTGGTGCGCGGGGCGGTGCGGCGGGCGCGGGAGCGCGCGGGGCCGGCGCGCGGCGCGGGCCGGGGAGCGCCGCCGTCGCTGCGGATGGTGGTGAGCGAGCGGGTGTCGCTGATCTCGGCGGACGAGGGGCTGCTGTCGCGGGCGCTGGAAGAGGTGGTGCGCAACGCGATGGAGGCCGGGGCGCGGGAGGTGCTGGAGCTGCGCGTCGAACCGGACCCGGCGGACGATCGGCTGGTGTTCACGGTGCGCGACGACGGGCCGGGCATGTCGCCGCACGCGCTGCGGCACGCGTTCGACCCGTTCTTCAGCGAGAAGCCGGCGGGGCGGCAGACGGGGCTGGGGCTGTCGATCGCGCGCCGGCTGGTGGGGCTGCACGGGGGCGAGATTGCGCTGGAATCCGAGCCGGGGCGGGGCGTGACGTGCACGATCAGCCTGCCGCGCTGGCGGTGGACCGGCGCGGCGCCGGCACAAACCACCAAGGCGGCCTAAACCCGACCCCCGTGTTGACCGACCACCGTTGAACCGATTTGGAGCGGACCGACCCGGCGCGGCCGGGCGCACGGCCGCGGAGCCCGTGAGTCGCCGACATGGCCCGACCGCAGGGACAACCCGACGCCGATCGACCGGGCGATGAGCGGGCCGGGGCGTGCCGTCCGGCGCACGAGGGCGGGCGGCGGAGCACCGAACGGATCCTGATCGTCAGCGCGGCGGCGGACCGGCGGGCGCACCTGAGCCGCGCGTGCCGATCGGAGGACGCGGTGTGCGTGCTGGCGGAGTCGATCGGGGCGGGACAGGACGCGCTGGGTGCGGGGTCGCGGGCCGGGGGATTCCGGGCGGTGATCCTGGACGTGCCGGCGTGCTCGGCGGCGGCGCTGCGGTTCGTGCGCGAGCTGGACGAGCGGGGCATCCCGGCGGTGCTGGTGTGCCCGAGCGTGTCGTTCGACGAGGCGGTGGAGGCGATGCGGGCGGGGGCGGCGGACATCGTGTCGTCGAACATCCGGATTCCCGAGCTGTCGCGCCGGCTGCGCGCGGCGGTGGCGCAGCGGCGGGCGGGGGGCGACGCGGCGCCGCAGATCGGCTCGCTGGCGCGGATCGGGCCGGCGGGCCTGGGGCCGGCGGAGACGGCGGAGACGGCGGAGACGGCGGAGACGGCTGAGGAACTGACGGGCGGGGCGGACGGTCCCGGCGCGATGGGGCCTGAGGTGGTGGCGAGCGTGCGGCCCACGGGCGGCGCGCCCGGGGATGAGGGGGCCGAGTTCGAGCGGGCGGTGTGCGGGGAGCTGGACGTCGAGACGCTGCTGCGCTCGGTGCTGGAGTTCATCCTGGCGAAGCTGGGCCCGACGAACGCGGCGGTGTTCCTGCCGTCAACGACGGGGGACTACTCGCTGGGGGCGTACGTGAACTACTCGTGCCCGAAGGAGACGGCCGAGGTGCTGCTGGACCACCTGGCGAACGTGGCGGCGCCGCGCCTGGAGCAGAACGACGGCATCATCAGCATGAACACGCCGGCGAGCGTGGAGCGGCACCTGGGCGAGTCGTGCGGTTGGATCGAAGACTGCCAGGTGGTGAGCTTCGCGTGCCGGGAGCAGGGCGAGTGCCTGGCGGTGTTCATGCTGTTCCGCGAGCGGGGCAAGCCGATCGAGGACCGGCACATGGACACGCTGGCGATGATCTCGCGCCGGTTCGCGGGGCAGCTGGCGCGCGTGATCCGGATCCACCACCGGCACCTGCCGCGGGACAAGTGGGGCGCGCTCGGCGACCCGCGGGACACGGGGCTGGACGAGCCGGACGAGGGGCCGATGGCGGCGTGAGCCGTCGCGCGGGGGCGGGTGCAACGTACGATCGGGCATGGCTGCAGCGGGCGCCCGGCGCGCCGTGGTGCTTCTGTCGGGGGGGCTGGACTCGGCGACGTGCCTGGCGGCGGCGCGCCGGGACGGGTGCGCGTGCCACTGCGTGTCGTTCGACTACGGGCAGCGGCACCGCTGCGAGCTGGCGGCGGCGCGCCGGGTGGCGCGGGCGATGGGGGCGGAGGGCCACCGGACGATCCGGGTTGACCTGCGGGCGATCGGCGGCTCGGCGCTGACGGACGACGCGATCGCGGTGCCGAAGGACCGCACGGCGCGGGCGATGGGCGCGGGGGTGCCGGCGACGTACGTGCCGGCGCGGAACCTGATCTTCCTGTCGCTGGCGGCGGGGCTGGCGGAGGTGGTCGGGGCGCGCCGGCTGTACATCGGGGTCAACGCGGTGGACTACTCGGGGTACCCCGACTGCCGCGAGCCGTTCGTGCGTGCGTTCGAGCGCGCGGCGAACCTGGGGACGCGGGCGGGGACCGAGGGGGGCGAGCGGCTGCGGGTGGTGGCGCCGCTGGTGCGGCTGGGCAAGGCGGAGATCGTGCGGCTGGGGGCGAGCCTGGGGGTGGACTTCGGGCTGACGGTGTCGTGCTACGACCCGGACCGCGCGGGGCGCGCGTGCGGGCACTGCGACGCGTGCGTGCTGCGGCGGCGGGGGTTCGAGGCGGCGGGGGTGCCCGACCCGACGCGGTACCGGCGCGGGGGTGGGCGGTGAGCGCCGCGGAGCTGCCGATCGCCGAGACGTTCGTGTCGATCCAGGGCGAGGGGAAGCTGGCGGGGGTGCCGTCGTGGTTCGCGCGGGTGAGCGGGTGCAACCTGCGGTGCGCCTGGTGCGACACGCCGTACGCGAGCTGGCGGCCGGAAGGGCCGACGCGCCGGGTGGAGGAACTGGTGGCCGAGGCGCGGGGATCGGGAGTCCGGCACGCGGTGGTGACGGGGGGCGAGCCGATGCTGTTCGCCCCGGTGGAGGCGCTGTGCGCGGGTCTGGCGGGCGCGGGGGTCCACGTGACGATCGAGACGGCGGGAACGATCGACCGGCCGGTGCACGCGGACCTGATGAGCATCAGCCCGACACTGAGCAACTCGACGCCGACGACCGAGCGGGCGCGGGCGCTGGGCGGGCCGGGGGCCGAGGGGTGGGCGGAGCGGCACGAGCGGGCGCGGATCAACCTCGGAGCGCTGCAGGGGCTGATCGACCGGTACCCCGAGCGGCAACTGAAGTTCGTGGTGTCGGCCGACGCCCGGCGCGACCTGGGGGAGATCGACGCGCTGCTGGGTCGTTTGCGCGGCTGGGGACCGGAGGACGTGCTGCTGATGCCCGAGGGGGTTGCCGAGCCAGCGCCCGAGCACCGCGCCGAGATCGTGCGGATCTGCGTGGAGCGTCGGTGGCGGTACTGCCCGCGGCTGCACATCACGGTGTTCGGGAACCGACGGGGAACCTAGCGATGGGGGTTTCCCGGGGGCGGTGGTGGGCGAAATGGCGCGGAAAAACGGGATATCCACCGCAACCGCACCGCCGGGCTGGTGGTACGCAAGTGCGGGATTGACAAGCCTTTAGACCTCGGTCATACTCGGGTTGCCGGTGCCGGTGAATTCTCACCCAGCCGGTGGACTCGTGGGACGCCGGGACGCTCACCCCGGCGGTTGAAATCGGTGGAAGGACATTCTGGGTTGTGTGCGACGGGTTGTTTGTGCGCCCGCCCCGCGGCCCGGGGGAACGATCGATGTGCACGATCACCAAGAAGGACCTGATCGACCGGATCTCGACGCAGACGCGGCAGCGGCGCGTGCTGGTGAAGCGCACGCTGCAGACGTTTCTGGACATGGTGATGGAGGAACTGGGGCGGGGGAATCGGCTGGAGTTCCGCGACTTCGGCGTGTTCGAGGTGCGGACGCGCCGGGCGCGGACTGCGCAGAACCCCAAGACGTTGCAGCGGGTGCCTGTGCCGCCGAAGCGGACGGTGAAGTTCAAGGTCGGCCGTCTGCTGAAGCAGCAGATGGACGTGCTGAGCGGCGCCGCGGTGGGCGTGCCGGCGGCGGATCGGCAGGCGCCGGCGGCCTGAGCGCGACCGGGTGATTGCATGAAGGGGCGGGCTGGTCAATCGCCGCCGCCGCTGGCGACGGCGTGGGCCGATGGTGCGGCGACCGGCGCGGGGGCGGAGCCGGCGAGGTCGAGCATGCGCTGCAGGGCGATGAGGGCCGGCTCGCGCACCTTGGGGTGGACGGTGATGCGGTTGACGACCTTGCCCGCGGCCAGCTGGTCGAGCGCCCAGCAGAGGTGGGGCGGGTCGATTCGGTACATGGTGGTGCAGAGGCACTGGCAGTCCGAGAGCATGCGGACCGAGACGTTGCGTGCCGCGGCGGCGCGGGCCAGGCGGTTGACCAGGTGAGTTTCGGTGCCGACGGCCCAGCGGGAGCCGGGCTCAGCGGCCTCGATGGCGCGGATGATGAACTCGGTGCTGCCGGCGAGATCGGCCTTGTCGACGACCTCCTTGCAGCACTCGGGGTGAACGAGGATGCGCGTGCGCTTGGCGCGGGGCTGGTCCTTGTCGGCGGCGCGGACCTGGTCGCAGTGCTCGGGGCGGAAGAGCTTGTGCACGGAGCAGTGGCCGGCCCAGAGCAGGACGGTGGAGCGGACGAGTTGCTCACGGGTCATGCCGCCCAGGGGCTCGCCGCGGGCGGTGCGGCGCGGGTCGTAGACGGCGGTGTCGCGGGCGGCGTCGAGGTCGAGTGCGGCGGCGGTGTTGCGGCCGAGGTGCTGATCGGGCAGGAAGAGGACCTTGATGTGCTCGCCCTTGCGGCGGGGCGTCTGGCCGCCGGCCAGGGCCCACTCGAGGACGAAACGGGCGTTGCTGCTGGTGCAGACGGCGCCGCCGCGTGCGCCGACGAAGGCCTTGATGGCGGCGGAGGAGTTGATGTAGGTCACGGGGATGATGCGGCCGCGCCAGTTGGCGTCGGTCAGCGCGCCGGTGAGCAGGTCCCAGGCGAGGACGGTTTCGTCGTAGTCGGCCATGTCGGCCATGGAGCAGCCGGCGGAGAGGTCGGGCAGGACGACGCTGACGTCGTCGGGGGTGAGCATGTCGGCGGTTTCGGCCATGAAGTGGACGCCGCAGAAGACGACGAAGCGTGCGCCGTGGGCGGCGACTTCGCGAGCGGCGAGCTGGGAGAGCTTGAGGGAGTCGCCGGTGAAGTCGGCGTGGCGGATGACCTCGTCGGCCTGGTCGTGGTGGCCGAGGATGATGAGGGATCGTCCGAGATCGCGGCGGCGCGCGTCGATGCGTCGCGCCAGGTCGGCGGGGGTCGCCTTGGTGTAGTCGTCGCTGAGCGAGGGCTGCCAGAGCATGCGGGTTCTACGCTCCCGGTGGAGCGTAGGGTCGCCCGTCAGGCCGCGGCGCTGAGCGCCGGTCGCAGGAACTCGACGGCGACGATGTGGCGGCGCTGACCGACGGGCGAGACGCGGATGACCTTGGCCTCGCGCAGGGCGTGTGCGGGGATGACGGCCTGGTCGCGCCAGGCGACGGCGAGGTTGAGCCGGTCGCCGGGGTTGATGGGGCGTTCGAAGTCCATCTCCAGCAGCGCGCCGGACTGCGAGACGTTCTGGGTGCGGGCGAAGGCGAAGCGCGAGACGCCGCCGGTGGCGAGCTTGCAGGGCAGCGAGACGGTCAGTCGCGGGTGGCGCCGCCGCTCGGGAGTGCCGCCGATCTGGAGGCCCGGGGAAGCCATAACGGCTGTATCGGTCCGAATCCCGAGGGTCTTGGGCCGCTGGGGGCGGGCGGGCCGGGCGTCCGATATTCCCGTGCATGGACGTGAGCGTGCTCATCCCCACCCACGGCAGGCCGGAGAAACTGCGGGCCTGCCTGGCGGGCCTGGCCCGGCAGACGGCCGCGGCGGGGAGTTTCGAGATCCTGATCGGCGTGGACGGGCTGGACCGGGGCGAGGGGCGTGTGGCGGCGGAGACGTTGCCGCCGTGCGGGGTGCCGTTCTCGGTGGCGGCGTTCGAGCGGCACGGGCCGGCGGCGACGCGGAACCGGCTGCTGGAGCGGGCGCGGGGGAGGCTGCTGCTGTGGCTGAACGATGACGTGCGGCCCGATGCGGCGCTGGTGCGCACGCACGCCGAGGCGCACGCGGCCCTTGGGGGACGGGTGGCGATGGTGCTGGGGGCGGCTCCGTGGGTGGTGCACCAGCCCGACCGGCTGTTCGACCGGCTGGTGCGCGAGACGTCGATGGTCTTCTTCTATGACCAGATGACCGGCGCCCGCGCGGCGGACCCGGACCATGACTGGGGCTTCCGGCACGCATGGACGCTGAACCTCTCTCTCCCCACGGAGGCGGCGCGGGCCGTGGGCGGGTTCTGCGACTGGCTTCCGCGGGCGGTGTACGAGGACCTGGAGTTCGCGCACCGCGTGCGGGAGCGGACGGGCGCGCCGGTGCTGTACCGGCCGGGGGCGGTGGTGAGGCACGACCATCGGTACGAGCCGGCGGGGATTCTGCGGCGGGACGTGGTGCTGGGGTACGAGGCGGTGAACCTGGCGCGCCGGTCGCCCGGGTGCGCGCGGGAGATCTTCCGGCGCGACATGGCCGGTGCGGCCGAGGCTGAGTACGCGCTGGGGTTCGTCGAGCGGGAGGAGCGGGCGGCGCGGCGGAACATCGACTTGTTCGTCGCCACCGCCGGGGTGCCGTCAACCGTTGCCGACGGCGCACACGGGGGGCTGCTGGTGCGGCTGGCGTTTGAGCAGTCGGTGCTGGCGCGACGGTGGCTGTTCTACACGGGGCTGGCCGCGGCGGTGCAGGGGCGGAGCGTCGAGGATGCGCAGGCGTGGGCGGGGGTCGGCGAAGCGGGCGGTGGGATTGCGCCGGTCGCGGTAGACTCACCGATCGCGGCGTCGCGCTGACGATCGACGCCGCACGACCGCCTCCGGGGCCGACAGCCCCCCACTCTGCCCGCTGAGGACCGCCTGTACGGCTACGGAACCGAATCGTGCCGCCGACCGTCTGCACCGTGACGCCCGCGCACAACGCCAGCGGCACGCTTGCGCGGACGCTCGACTCGCTGCTGGCCCAGCGGCTGACGGACTGGCGGGGTGTGATCGTGGACGATGGATCGACCGACGGCACGGGCGATCTGGCCGAGTCGTACGCCCGTGCGGACGGGCGGTTCGTCGTTCTGCGGACGGAGCGCCGCGGCCTGGTCGGCGCGCGCAACGCGTGCCTCGAACGCGCGATCGGGCGGTACCTCTGCCTGCTGGACGCCGACGACGTGCTGGCGCCCGACGGGCTTGAGCGGCTGGTGAGCGCGGCGGAGGAGCGCGCCCGGCGCACTGGTCGGCCGAGCGGAGCGTACGGCGCGTTCGACCTGATCGACCCGGCCGACCGGCGGCTGGGAACGTACTACCCGGCGCACGGGGACGTGGGCGTGGCCGAGCACTTCCGCGGGCTGTTCTTCGTGCCGATGTGCCACGTGGTGCCGCTGGAGGATGCGCTGGCGGAGCGGTTCAGCGTCGAGACGCCGCTGTACGAGGACCTGGACCTGTACCTGCGACTTGCGGCGCGGGGCGTGGTGTGGGCGGAGGCGGGCGGGGGCCCGGTGGGAGGGTATCGGTGCGGGCTGGCGTCGCTGAGCCGGGACATGGCGCTGATGCTCGACAGCGCGCGGGCGATGCAGCGCCGGGCGTTCGATCTGCTTCGGCGCACGCCGGAGCGATGGCCGGAGCTCGACCTGAGTCCGGCGGCCGAGCGTGGGCGGCTGGCGGACGTGACGCTGTTCTGGGCGGCGCGCCTGGCGATTACCGGGGAGGGGTCGGCGGAAGCCGCGGCGCTGGTGGGCCAGCGAGAGCCGCACGTGCGGGCCGATGCGCGGACGATCCGGCGCGTGGTGCTGCGGGCGTTCCGCGCGGAGATCGACCGTGGCGGTTTCCGGACGGGCGTGCAGGTGCGCGCGGGGCGGCGGCGCGTCGGGGTGTTCGTGCGGTCGCTGGTGAGTCTGGGGCTGATGAGCCGGGGCGAGGGCCGGCGGTGCCTGGCATCGCTGTGGGCCAAGACCGGTGGGCCGTGGGCCCTGCTGCATCCGATACAGAGCACGTGGCGGTGGACATCGACCTGATCATCCCGATGCACAACGGCGGCGCGACGATCGGCGCTGCGCTGGCCTCGCTGCGGGCGCAGACGCACCGGCGCTGGCGGGCCCTGGTGATCGACGACGGCTCGACCGACGATGGGCCGGCGATCGTCGAGTTGGTCGCCGGCGCTGACCGCCGGGTGCGGCTGGTCCGCCAGGCGCGTGCGGGGGTTGCGGCGGCGCGCAACCGGGGATTGGAACTGGCCGACGCGACGTTGGCGATGTTCCTGGACGCCGACGACTGGCTGCTGCCCGACGCGCTTCGGCGGCTGGCGGAGACTGCGAGCGACGGGGCGGCGGCGTTCGGGGGCTTTGAGTTCCGCGACGCCGGCGGCCGGTGGCTGGCCGACGAGCGCCCGGGGCAAGCCGAGATCGGTCTGCGCGAACTGTTCGGACAGGTGTTCCTGCTGGTGCACGCACAGGCGCTGCCGCGCCGGGCGATCGGCGATGAGCGGTTCGACGCGTCGCTGCCGGTGGTGGAGGACACCGACCTGTGGCTGCGGCTGGCGCGCCGGGGACTGCGCTGGCGGAACACCGGGGCGCTGCTGGGGGCGTACCGCATCCGGCCCGGTGCACGGTCGACCGACTTCGAGGGGATGCTCGCGTGCAGCCGGCGGGTGTACGACCGGGCGG
>JAEUIX010000244.1 GCA_016794945.1 Phycisphaerae bacterium | reverse complement strand
GCCGGGCGCGGAGAATGCCCCCCGAAGGACTCGAACCTTCGACCCGCTGATTAAGAGTCAGCTGCTCTACCAACTGAGCTAGGGAGGCGTTGCCCGGGTGAACCGGGCGGTGGGAGGCGAGTATAGGCGGTGGGGGGCTGGAAGGGGCGCGATGGTCTGGGCGGCGGCACCGCCGATCCGCACGGCGGACCGGACGGCTCGCGGCGGACACCTTCGCCGCGTGGGCCTCGCCGGCCGGCCTTCGCCCCGCGGCCTTCGGCCCGCGGCCTTCGCCCTTGGGCCGGGCGGCTTGCGGCGGGACGATTCCGTGCGTTCCGTCGGCGTTGACCCGTCCCCCGGCGGGTTCTACCCTTCCCTCCCCCAAACGATGGGCTCGGGCGGCTTCCGCCGCGCCGGCCGCAGCACCGCGAGGTACCCGCCATGCTTCCCAATCAAAAGATCTCCTACGGCCGGACGCGTCGTCGCCGGTCGCACCATGCCATGAAGCCCTTCACGGTGGCGCAGGACCCGGTGTCGGGCCTGCCGAAGCAGCACCATCGCGTGGCCAAGGACAGCGGGTACGTTCGCCCGGGCCTGCGGATCAGCGTGCCGAAGCTGGGCATCGGCGTCGAGGGCAAGGCCTAAGCCCCGTGCGTCTGTGCGTTGACGTCATGGGCGGCGACCACGCCCCCGACGCGATCATCAAAGGGTGCATCCAGGCGCTCGACACGCTCGAGGCCGGCGATCGGCTTGTCCTGGTCGGCGACCAGGGCGTCATCCGCGACTATTTCCGCGTCCAGGGCGTGCCCATGGACCGGATCGAGATCGTGCACACCACCGAGGTGATCGGCATGGACGAGTCGCCGGTGGACTCGGTGCGTGCCAAGAAGGACTCGTCGATCGTGGTTTCGGCGCTGATGGGCTCGCACAAGCGCGACGGCACGGGCGACCGGTGCGACGCGGTGATCTCCGCCGGCAACACCGGCGCGTGCGTCTCGGCGGCGACGATGCACATGCGCCGCCTGCCGGGGGTGCACCGGCCGGGCATCGCGGTGACGATCCCGACGTTCCACGGGCCGGTGGTGCTGTCGGACGCCGGGGCCAACCCCGAGCCGCGCCCGCAGCACCTGTGGCAGTACGGCCTGATGGCCGAGTGCGTGGCCAACCGCATCCACCGCAAGGACCGGCCCCGCGTCGCCGTGATGAACATCGGCGCCGAGGAGGGCAAGGGCACCGACCTGATCCAGGAAACCGCCGCCCTGTGCAAGCGCACCCCCGGGCTGAACTACATCGGCTACGTCGGGGGGCGCGACATCTTCGAGGGCGTGGCGGACGTGATCATCACCGACGGGCTGGTGGGCAACACGCTCCTGAAGATGGCCGAGGGCATGGCCAAGAGCCTGATCAACGGCATCGTGACGGAGATCATGACGGCCGACCCGGACCTGATGCTGCAGCTCGAGCCGATCTTCAAGCACATGTTCAAGAAGAACGACTACCACGAGCACGGCGGGGCGCCGCTGCTGGGGGTCAACGGGCTGTACATGATCGCCCACGGCTCGAGCGAGGCCCGCAGCATCCGCTCGGCGCTGGTGCAGACCCGCACGTTCGTCAAGTCCGGGCTCAACGAGGCGATCGTGGCCCGGCTGGCCGCCGTCGAAGCGGCGATGGGGCCGGTCGAAGTCCCGGCCTGAGCCGCCCGTTGCGGGCTACCGTCTGCCGCATGACCGCCCAGACCAAGCCAGTCCCGATGCCGCCGGCCATTCCCCGTCGGGGGGTGCGCATCGCCGGGACGGGGTCGGCCCTGCCGTCGCGGGTGGTCACCAACAACGACCTGGCGGGCGTCATCGACACCACCGACGAGTGGATCGTGCAGCGCACCGGCATCCGCACGCGCCACGTCTGCGACCCCCGCAAGGGTGAGAGCAACCTCACGCTCTGCACCGAGGCCCTGCGCCGGGCCCTAGCCCAGGCCGGCATGCAGGCCAGCGACCTCGACCTGATCATCTGCGGCACCATCACCCAGGACATGCGCTGCCCCAGCACCGCCTGCCTGGTTGCGGCGGAACTGAAGGCCGGCACGGCGGCGGCGTGGGACCTGGGCGCCGCCTGCTGCGGCTTCGTGTACAGCCTCAACACGGCGCACGATCTGATCCGCATCGGCACGCACAAGGCGATCGGGGTGATCGGGGCCGACACGGTCAGCGTGCTGGTGGACTACACGAACCGGGGCGTGTGCATTCTCTTCGGTGATGCGGCGGGCGCGGCGGTGCTCACGGCGACGGACGATGCGAGCAAGGGGTGCCTGGCGCAGGTGAACCACGCCGACGGGACCGGTTGGCCCGACCTGTTTCAGCCGGCGTGGGATGCGCAGATCGCCCAGGGATCGGACCGGACGATGGTGCGCCCCGGCTGCCTGCAGATGAACGGGCGGGAGATCTACCGCTTTGCGGTCGGCACCTTCCAGGAACTGATCGCCGAGACGCTGGCCAAGGCGGGGCTGACCCCGGAGGACGTGGACCATTTCGTGTGCCACCAGAGCAACCTGCGGATCCTGGAGGCGGCGCGCGAACGGTTCGGGATTCCCGCGGAGAAGATGTACGTGAACATCGACCGCGTCGGGAATTCCTCGGCCGGGTCGGTGCCGCTGTGCTTCGACGAAATGCGGTCCAAGGGGATGGTCCGCGAGGGGCAGATCGTGATGTTCCTGGGCTTCGGCGCGGGCCTGACGTGGGCCAGCAGCGTCTGGCGGGTGTGACCCACGGAATCGGCCCGGCCCGCAGACGCCGGGGCCGGAAAGTCCCTAAACTGCTGCCATGAATCCCGCCCGGATCATCCTGTGCCCCGGCCAGGGCGCCCAGGCCGTCGGCATGGCCAAGGCCTGGTGCGACCGTTCGCCCGAGGCCCGGCGCGTGTTCGACGAGGCCGACCGCGTGCTGGCCGGCCGGCTGCCGGGCGGGGCACGCCTGTCGGACCTGTGCTTCGGCGGTCCGGCCGAGGCGTTGAACCGGACGGACGTTTCGCAGCCGGCGATCTACACCGCGTCGGTCGCGTGCTGGCACGCGCTGATGGCCGGGTGGCAGGCCGGCTCGCTGGAAGAAACGAGGGCCGTCGCCGGCGCGGGGCTCTCGCTGGGCGAGTACACCGCACTGCACATCGCCGGGTGCTTCTCCTTCGCCGACGGGCTGAACCTCGTGGCCCTGCGTGGGGCGGCGATGCAGGCCGCGGCCGAGGCGGCGCCCTCGGGCATGGTGGCGCTGATCGGGGCCGACGAGGCGCAGGCAACGCAGGTGTGCACCGAGGCGCTGGCGGCGGCGGGGCCGGGCCAGGTGCTGGTGTGCGCCAACTTCAACGCGCCGGGGCAGATCGTGATCTCCGGGTCGAAGGCGGCGTGCGACGCCGCGGCGGCCCCGGACGGTCCGGCGGCGAAGCTGGGCCTGCGGGCGACGGCGCTGACGGTGGCCGGCGCGTTCCACTCGCCGCTGATGGCGCCGGCGGCGGAGAAGCTGCGGGCGGCGCTGGAGGCGACGGCGATCGCGGCGCCCCGGATCGAGGTGATCAGCAACGTGACGGCCCGGGCGCACGCGCCCGAGGCGGGGCGGGGGATCGAGCAGACCATCCGCCAGCGGCTGGTGGAGCAGTTGACGGCGCCGGTGCGCTGGGCGCAGTCGGCCGCCGCGCTGGCGCAGGCGCACGCGGGAGCCGAGTTCATCGAACTGGCGCCCGGCAAGACGCTCATGGGGCTCATGCGTCGAATCGACAAGTCGGTGAAGGTCCACACACATGATGAACCCGTCTGACCCGTCCGCCCGAGCCCGTCTCGTCCGCGTTGCCCGCACCGTGGGCGTCATCGCCGTCATGGCGGTCGTCGCCGGCTGCAAGAAGAAGCTGCCGCCGCCGCCGCCCCCGCCGCCGCCGCCCCCGCCCCCGCCGCCGGAGGTGTCGTTCGACACGCTGCTGCAGGAGCTGAAGGCCGATTCGCGTGTGACGTTCGCGGCGAACCTGGGCGTGACCGACGAGTCGTTCGCTCGCGGGGCCGTGAAGCTGGCCGACGCGGTGGCCCGTGGGGACGCTTCCAAGCTCGCTCCGCTGCTCACGCGCCGCGCACAGGCCGTGCTGACGGCGCTGCAGAACTCCGGCGACTGGGACACGGCCGCCAAGAACTTCGAAGCGGTGCGGATCATCTACGCGGCCGCGCCCGGCAACGTGTCGAACCTGGAGCGTGACGCCGCCGTCAAGGCGATGGGCCAGCAGCTGGCGGCCGAGGTGGCGCGGTACGGGGAGATCCTCGAGCGTCGGGGCGTGGACGCGGAGCGCCGCGAGCGCCTGATGGCGGCCCGTTCGGCGGAACTCGCCGCGAGCATGGCGAGCATGCAGTTCGAGAACCTCGACGCCGAGCAGCTGCTGGGCGGCAAGGCCGAGTTCGTGCTGCTGCTGTCGGTGCAGTCGCCGGAAGGCGCGGTGCTCTCGGGGTGGAAGGGCGTGCGCAACGGCGATGCGTGGATCTTCGACAACGCGGCGACGACGCCCGCCACGCGGCGCCAGGCGCGCGACTGGGACGGCATCGGCATGCTCGGCTTCTCGCTGGGCACCGGGCGTGCCCCCGCGCCGACCCCCGCCGGCCCGCCCAAGAGCGGCGACAAAGATGGCGGCTCGACGCCGGGCAACGCCCCGGCCGCGCCGCCCAAGGCCCCGACCGGGCCGCAGCCCGGCCGGCAGAACACCCCGCAGGGCCCGATCACCATTCCCCAGCCCAAGCAGCCCAGCCCGGG
>JAEUIX010000213.1 GCA_016794945.1 Phycisphaerae bacterium | reverse complement strand
CTGACTTCTCCCCGCCGCTCTTGGTGGGGTTGTCGGCGGGCTGAGCCGAAGGCTGGTTCCCTGGGCGCTCCTGTTGGTCCTTCGCGGCCGAAGTTGAACCTGTCGATTCCGGATTGGGGCCCGACTTGCCCGAGCCCGGCTGTTGTTGAGTCGGTCCTGGTTGCCCCTGTGACGGGGCCGAGGTCGGCTGCCGTTCCGGCGAGTCACCCGGAGTCGGCTCAGGCTTCTTGGCCGCGTCGGGAGAGGAGGGCTGTGACTTCGGCGTGTCTCCGCCGCCGGGGTCGCCGGGCTTAGCTGGCGTCTGATCGGCGGGTCGTTCGCCAGGAGGCGAACCACTGGGGGGGCTGGACGGTTTGGACGGGGTGTCGCCAGGCCGACCGCCGGGAGTCGGCGTTGACGGCGGCCGCTCCGCATGATCGCGTGTGGTCGAGGGATTCGAGTCCTTGCCAGCAGGCGGCGACGCCGGGTTCGGCTGCGGCGGCTGATCCCGCGGCGGCGACCGCCCATCCGACGGACGTTCGTCCGGCCCTCGCTGCGGTTCGCCGGGCTTTCGTTGCGGTGAGGGCGGCGGCGCCGGCTGACGCAGTTCATTGGCCGCGTCGCGCATCGCGTCGGACAGTTCGCGTGCCTGTCGATCTGCATCCTCTCGTGCCCGCGCCTGCCGGTTCTGCTCGGCCAGTAGCTGGGCCCGGGCCGCTGCCTGCGCGGGGTCCATGCCGGACCGCCGGAGCGCTTCTTCGATCCGCTGCGGATCATCCGAACCGGCCGCCTCCGCCGGCACGTCGGGTGCGGGCTGATCGGCGGGCCCGGTCGCGGCGCTGGGCCGGTCGATCTGCCGTGCCGCCTCTTCCAATTGTTCAGCGATCGCCGCACGATCCTGGGGCGACAAGCCGCCGGCCTCTCGCGCCAGCCGTTCCACCGAATCCCGCACCGCCTCCGCATCGCCAGACCGAATCGCCCGCCTCAGTTCCGCCGGACCGCTGCGATCGGCAGCACCGGTCCGAGCCAGACGGTCGCGGAGCGCATCGCGCGCGGCGGCGGCCTGCTTCGACCGGCGTTCCGCCTCCGCAGCCATGGACTCCAGCGCGGTCGCCGCCTGCTGGCGGGCCTGGCGCGGCGTCGACTTGCCCTCGAGCAGTTGCCGTTCGATCTCTCGGAGCGCTTCGGCGTGGCGATGGTCCTCCGTCTCAGACGGGGCATTCGGGTCGATCACGGGCGGGTCTGGCCGAACCGCCGCGAGGTCCGCCGCGGCAGATCGGACCTCTTCCGGCGTCGCTCGAGCAATCTGCCCCGGGCCGCGTGCGGTCAGCCACCCGAACGGATCCGTCGGCGCCCAGATGCCCACCGCCGCCGCGGCGATCGTGATCACCGGCCACGTTCGCCACTGCCAGCCGAAAACCGGCCGCATGACGCGTGAAAGATCGACGGTTTCGGCACGCTCATCCGCTTCCTGGCGCGCCCAGGCGACAAACCCTGTGTCGCGCTCCGGCGCGGAGTCGAGCAGAAGACCCGTCGCGAGCCGATCCTGGGTGTTCAGAACGCGGTCGACCTCTGCCACCGCCTGCAATGGGCTCGGGCGACTCGACCAAGCGACGACCAGACCCACCATCGCCGCCACCGCCAGACCGCCGCCAAGGGGCCAGGCCCAGGGGCTGGTCCAGCCTGCGACCTTGAAAACACACACCGCCGCGAAGCCCGCGACCGCCCCGATCAGCAACGCCGCGCCAAGGGCCCGAACCGCCGCGCGCCGCAGCGCACGCCGTCGGGCCATGTGCGCTAGGCGACGCGTCGCTTCCATGCCTGATGGTACGGTCGGGCGGCGCCCTCGGATCGGCCGCCGATTCAGTTGGCTCGCTCGGTCACCGTGAGCGCGGCCCGGGCCGCGCGAAGCGCCCCTGCGTCAAGCCCGGGGCCGGCCACCACCCACGCCATCATGCGAGCCGGGTCGTTGGAATGCCGCGCGAACCAGACCACCGCACCCGGCCGCACCAGCCGTTCCGATCCGGCCTGCGCTGCAAGCCACGCCTCGACCGCTGCGCGGGCCTGCGCACCGCCTAGAGGCGAAACGCCGACTGCCCGCCGCAGCTCGGCCGCGGCCTCGGTGGCAGCCTTGATCGCCTCGGTGTCGCGGTCGCCGGGGCTGGACCCGTCCGCCTCGTCCGCAACGACGGTAAAGCCCGCATCGCGAAGCCGACCAACCTGAAGCCGAGCTGTCGGCTCGAAGGCCGGGTCGAACGCCAGCGGCTCGCGCATGATCATGATCGGCAGGCCGCCGACTGTCGCAGGCCGATCGGCCGCGCGGCGGGCGGCGCGCTGGTCGCGCAGACTCGCCGGCACGGGTGCCGGGCCGTCGGTCGCGCTCCCGGTCGCCATCACAACCTCGATCGGCGGCACCGCCGCGGGGCGATCCTCGCTCGGCGCGCCGACGGTGACGGCCGAGCGGGACGTGAACACCAGCCCGCTGGCGACGAGACCGCCGAACGCCAGGAACAAAACGATGGCGACGACGACGCCCGCGTTGATCCCGGTTGGCATGCGCGGAACGGCGGCGTCGCTGCCGCGCCGGGCGAAGCGGCCCTGCGCCCGCTGGCTGCGCTCCTGCGCACGCTGACGCGCGCGACGGACCTGCTCCTCGGCGCTCACGCCGATCGGGCGCGCACGCACCGCCGCCGCCGCCACCGGGCCGACCGGGGTGAACCGCGCCGGCCCGGCCACCATCATCTCCGGCCCGCCGAACGCCCCAACCCCGGCGGCCGCCCCGGCCCCCACCGCCGCCTCGACGGGCAGGGCCGCCGCGTTGGACATGCTGGGTAGATCCGCGGGTTTCACCGCGTACGGATCCGGCGCACCGGCGACGCACCGAAGGTCGGCGAGCATCAGCGCGGCCGTGGGGTATCGCTTGTCGTAGTCGGCCATGGCGCGCCGAACGATCCACCGCACCGCGTCGGGGCATCGGCGCGTGATCTGCGACAGGCCGCCGTGCGCCGGGAACGAGTTTTCGACGATCGAGAACAGCACGGCGCCCGCGCCGTACACGTCGAACCGGCCCCCGTCCACCTCCGCGACCTTGACGCCCTTGAGCGCCATGCGCACCATCTCGGGGTCGCGGAAGTACTCCGTGCCGTGGGTCGTCAGCGTCAGGCTCGATCGCATCGGGGTCAGAAGGCCGAAGTCAACCAGGTGGGCCCGCCCGTCGAGCGTGCTGACGATGATGTTGTCCGGCTTGATGTCTTTGTGCCACAATCCGGAGCGGTGGTACTGATCGAGCGTCGACACCAGGTCCACGGCGTAGCCGATCACCCGGCGCAACCCCGCGTCGTCCAGGCCCCCGGTGCCGCTGGCGGCGTGCAGGCGCGTCGCCACGATCCCCAGCGAGTCGCCCGGCACGTACCGCATGACGTAGAAGAACCGCTCCGGGGTCAGTTCGTGCTCCAGCACCAGGCCGAGTTTCTTGGCCGCCTCCAGCGCCCGGCTCTCTCGCACGATCTGCGGCAGGCTCGAACCTTCCCGCACCGAAAAACTCTTGATGACCACGTCGCCCACGGTGCCGATCGCCCCGAACCCCTGCCGCTCGAACGCCGCCTGCTTCATCGCCGTCGGCCGCGCCACGTACAGCCGCCCGCCCGAACCGCCGCCCGGAAGCGTGCCGATGATCTCGTACCCGTCGAACTGCCCGGCCCGCGCCGGCGGCGCGTTCTCGCCCGCGCCCCGCACGGGGCCCGCGGGCAACGCCCGCGGCGCCGCCGTCGCTCCGGGCGCCGCCGCTACCGCCTGCGGCACGCGCTGTTCGATCCCTTCCACCAGAGACTCAGCGCAGAACAGTCGCGCCCAGTGCCCGATCGCCAGCCGGTAGATCGCCGCGCCGCCGGCGCCGAACTCACCCTGAATCGCCCTTCCGTAGTGCTGGGCCGCGGACCATCGCCCCATCACCACGCTCGCCAGGGCCAGGAAGCTCAGGACCACGGCCGTGATCGCCACCCCCGCCAGCCGCACGACGTCCGTCACCATCGCCCCGATGAACCGGAACACCTGCCGGAACACCCATCCGATGCCACGGAACGTCGGCACCACGATGTAGATGATGGCGATGATCAGCAGCGGCACGCCGATCACCAGCGCCGGGATGCCGATCGACAAGGCGGTTGCCATGGCCAGACCCCAACGACTCGCCCCGGCCCCGGTTTCCGGCCCGAACAGCGGGCCGGGTCGCCGGCGAACGGAGGATTATTCGGGCCGTCGGCGCTCGGCGTCTTTTCCGTGCCGGAAGATCTCGCCGACGGCCTCGTCGAACAGCGAGTCGCCCTCCTTGTTGGGGGCGAGGTTCAACCCGTTTCGGGCGGCTTCCTGCAGTTCCTCCTCGGTGAACGAATAGGTCGCGACCACCTGCGCCAGGCTCGACCGAAGCAGGTCGCGCACCTTCGCCAGCCGCCGGCTGACCGTCGGCTCGCTCATGCCCATCGCGTCGGCCACATCCTTGCCGGGACGGCCCTCCAGCACGCGCATCCGGTAGACCTCGAAATCGACCAGATCGCTGGCTTTCTCTGTCATGCGCAGCGCCGCGTGCACTTTGGCGCGGAACACCGCCAGTTCGTACTCCGCGTCCGGCCCCGGCCCCGACCTCGCTGCGCCGTCCAGCATCCACGACTCGTCCAGGGACACGTTCCGCCCGATCGCCTTGGAACTCGATCCCGCCCCGCTGCCCCCCCGCTTCTGGGCCATGCGACGGTCCATCTCGTCCCCGAGCACGTGCTTGGCGATCGCCAGGAGCCAGGTCGAGAACCGGGCCCCCTTGGCCGGGTCGTACCGGTCGATCGAGTCGCTCAATGCCGCCATCGTCTCCTGCGACAGGTCACGCACCGTCTCGGGCCCGATCCGCCCCTTGCCCCACTTCGTCAGCTGGGCGCGCAGCACCGGGCCGAACGTTTCCCACAATTCGAACCACGCGGCCTCGTCCTGGGCCCGCAGTCGCGCGACGAAGCTGGAAGTCATGGCGTTGAGCATGGCCCGGCCGACCGTCCCGCCGGAGCATACCCGAACGGCGCGAAATCGACCCGGGCCGTTCCCCAACAACTCTCCCGTCCGACGGCGTCCGGGGCGAGCGCCCCGGCCCGCCGGAAGGTCAAGCGCGGCACAAGCCGCCAGGAGTCTGCCATGTTCAGCCTGTCCCGTTTCGTCGTGCGGGTCGCCGTGGTGGGCGCGTTGGCCGTGGGCGGGCTGGCTGTCATCGCCGGTCCCGCGCGGATCAAGGCGCTTTTCTCGCAGACGCGCGACTCGATCAACAGCAAGATCGACCAGATGATCACCGACCCGGTCGCGCTGCGTCAGCAGCTCCGCGAGCTCGAGGGCCAGTACCCCCGCAAGATCGCTCAGGTGCGCTCCGACCTCGCCGAGGTGCGTTCCCAGCTCTCCCAGCTCCAGCGCGAGCAACAGGTCTCCGTGCGCGTCGTCGAACTCGCCGACCGCGACACCGGCGTGCTCAAGCAGCTCGTCGCCGACGGCGAAGCGACCGTGATGACCATGAACGCCTCCGGCGGCGCCCCCAGGCGCGTCGAGCTCGTCTTCGACGGCCGGACGCTCACCCTCGAGGACGCCTACGCCAAGGTCAACGACGTCGTCAACACCCGTGCGGCCTACGCCGCCCGGCTCGACGACATCGACCGTGACCTCGGCCACCTCGTCAAACAGGAAGAGCGCCTGGCGCAACTGCTCACCCGCCTTGAGAGCGAGCGCGCCGAGTTCCAGGTGCAGCTCTGGCAGCTCGACCGGCAGGTCGACTCCATCGCCCGCAACGACCGCATGATCGACGTGCTCTCCAAGCGTCAGGCCGCCATCGACGAGCACTCGCGCTACCAGGCCGGCAGCCTGGACCAGCTGCACGGCCGCGTGGCCGACATCCGCGCCCGCCAGGAGGCCGAACTGGCGGCCCTGTCCGCCGGCCAGGACCGTACCGACTACGAGACCAAGGCCCGTCAGACGCTCGACCGGGACGCGTCCCGCCAGCCCGTCAAGCCGCAGACCAAGACCGCCAAGGGCGCCGAGGACCCTGACGTCGTCCGCATCCACGCCAAACCCGCCGGCACCCCCGCCCCCAAGAGCCCGTCCGCCGGCCCTCAGGGCAAGCCCGCCCAGCCCGACGCGGAACAGACCAAGCCGGTCGCCGCCAAGCCGTAAGCCGCCGCGGTGCGGAGCACACGACCCGACGCCCGGGGCCCCGACGCCCCGGGCGTCGTCGTTTTGCACCCCACGGTCGGTGGGTGTTGGCCTTCGGGGGTTGGTGCCGATAATCTCTGCCACCGCGGGCCCGTGCGGGCAGTGCGCCCCCCCTCGCCGCGCAAGGAGACCGCCCCTGGGATTCTTCAGCGATCAACTGATGGGGATGTTCAGCGTCGACATGGGGATCGACCTGGGCACGTGCAACACGCTGGTGGCGGTGCGCGGGCAGGGCATCGTGCTCAACGAGCCCTCGGTGGTCGCAGTGCGCAAGGGCACCAACCAGGTGCTGTACAACGGCCAGGCCGTCGGCTGGGTCGCCAAGGAGATGCTCGGCAAGACGCCCGGCGCGATCACCGCCATCCGCCCGCTCAAGGAGGGCGTGATCAGCGACTTCGAGATCACCGAGGCGATGCTCTCGTACTTCATCCGCAAGGTCAACGGCCGCCGGCGGCTCATCGGCCCCCGGGTGGTCATCTCCGTTCCGGGCGGCATCACCGCCGTCGAGAAACGCGCGGTCATCGACTCGGCCGAACGCGCCGGCGCCCGCCGCACCTTCCTCTGCGAGCAGCCGCTGGCCGCCGGCATCGGCGCCGGCCTGCCCTGGACCGAACCGCAGGCGTCCATGATCGTCGACATCGGCGGGGGCACCTCCGATATCGCCATCCTCTCGCTCGGCGACATCGCGGTCTGCGAGAGCCTCCGCGTGGCGGGCGATGACCTCGACGAGGCCATCATCAACCACATGAAGAAGACCTACAACCTCATGATCGGCGAGCAGACCGCCGAACGCATCAAGATCGACATCGGTTCGGCCGCGCCCGTCGGCGACGAGACCACCATGGAGGTTCGCGGGCGCGACATGATCAGCGGACTGCCGCGCAAGACCGTCGTCACCAGCGAGGAGATCCGCGAGGCCCTCCAGGAGCCCGTCAGCGCCATCACCGACGCCGTCACCCGCACCCTCGAACGCGCCGAGCCCGAACTCGCCGCCGACCTCGTCGAGAACGGCATCACCCTCGCCGGCGGCGGCGCGCTGCTCCGCGGCATCGGCACCGTCTTCCAGAACGCCACCGGGCTGACCGTCCGCATCGCGGACGACCCGCTCACCTGCGTTGCCCGAGGCACCGCCATCTTCCTCGACAACATCGAACTCATCAAGTCCACGCTCGAGAACGATCTCGACGCCTGAGCCGCCCCGACGGCGCGGCCGGCAACGCCGCAGCACTCAACAACCGCCGGGCATGATCCACCGACCGTCCTCCAGCGCCTTCAACAGCCGCACCGCCCTGCTCGGGGCGTCGGCGGTCCTGCTCGTCGTCGCGCTCACCCCCACTCGCTTCAGCGGCTGGACCGGCTGGCTCGGCGGGATCGCCGAGATCCTCGTCGCGCCGGTCCAGCAGCCGCTCACCGGCCTCGTGGGGTGGCTCCGCGGGCCCGGGCCTTCCTCCAAGCCCAGCGACCCCGAGCTCGCCCGCCTCGTCGACGAGAACAACGTCTACCGCGTGCTCTACTACCGCACCCTCGACGAGAAGAGCCGCTTGGAGCAGCAGATCGTCCAGCTCCAGCGCGGCCTGGCCCTCAACCCCGACCTGCCCGTCCGCCAGTTTACCGCCCCGGTCATCGGTCGCTACAGCGATCTCTCCACCGAGCTGCTGAAAGTCCGCGGCGGCGCCGCCAACGGCATCACCCTCAACTCCGTCGGCGTCTACGACGGCGTCTACCTCGTCGGGCGCGTGGTCGGAGTGACCGACCGGATCACCAGCGTCCTGCCCATCACCGACCGGTCCGCCGGTGAGATCCGCGTCCACGTCTTCCCGACCGAACTCGCCGGTTCCCCCGCGCCCGACCCGGGCATGACCTCCATCGAGTGCAAGCTCGTGCCGACCGGCGGCGGTCGCCTGCGCGGCCCGGCCGAGAGCCGCGCCAGCCGACCGGGCGAGCAGCCGCCGAAGCTCGCGCCGGGCATGATCGCCCGCCTGCGCGATGCCTCCTGGCCCCGCAGCGCCCAGATGCTCGTCGTCGGCGTCATCGAACGGATCGATACCGCCGCCAACGGTCGCGAGGTCGTCACCGTCAAGCCCATGTTCGACCTGCAGCGCCTGCCCGAGTTGGCGATCCGCATCAGCGGCGAGCCGGACGCCGCCGACGACGGCACCGACGCCCTGCGCGCCCGGCCTCGCCCAGGCGGCTCGCGCCCGGAGGGCACGCCGTGAACTGGATCGGCGCGGTGATCGTGGGCTACGTCCTGCTGGCGCTCGAGCTGGCCATCCGCGCCCCGTTGTCGCTCGGGCCTACCGGCATCGCACCCTACGTCCTGCTGCCGCTGGTCGTGCACATCGCCATGCACGCGCCGGCGACACCGTCGCTCTGGGCGGCGCTCCTGGCGGGGTTGGCGCTCGACCTGGAGAGCAGCCGGCCCACGGCCGACGGGCTCGGCACGGTCGTTGTCCTCGGCCCCAGCGCCCTGGGCTTCCTGATGGCCGCGTTCTTCACTCTCAACGTCCGCGCCATCGTCATCCGCCGAAACCCGCTTTCCTTCATCGCGGTCTGCGTCGTTGCGGCCCTGCTCGGCCAGGTCGCCACCACGCTCGTCTTCACCCTGCGCCAGGCCGTCGACGCCTCGGTCGCCTTTTCACCCGGGCCCGAACTGTGGATCCGGTCCATGTCGTCGCTGGCCACGGGGCTGTCGGCCGCCGCCCTGGCATTCCCGCTTCGGTGGCTCAACCCCGCGCTGGGGCTTCAGGACCCCACCCTGCGGCGATTCCGCCGCCCCGGCCGCTGAGCGACACGCCGACCCTGTCCCGGTCGATAGAGTCACACCATGCCGCAGCC
>JAEUIX010000209.1 GCA_016794945.1 Phycisphaerae bacterium | reverse complement strand
TCGACGGTCCGGACGGCTTCATCACCGGCACCGACTTCGACGTCTTCGTCCAGGCTTTCTTCCAGGAGATCCGCCGCCCCGAGCCGACCGGCCCCTACATCGCCGACCTGACCAACGGCGACGGCACCGGCGGCCCCGACGGCTTCGTCACGGGCTCCGACTTCGACTTCTTCATCGTCAAGTTCTTCGCCGGCTGCCCGTAACACCGGCCGAAGACCGACCCGTTCACACCAACCCCCGGGCCCGCGCCCGGGGGTTTTTCATTCCCGGCGGCCGCATTCCCGCCCGGCGGCTGGCCCCATCGGCCGTCATCGGTTAGCCTTCATGTCGGCCCGATCGGCCGACGGAGAATCCCGCCCATGCACCTCGCGCGCACCACGTTCGCCCTGGCCGCGCTGGCCGGCGCCCTGCTCTGGCCCGCCGGCGCCGTCGCCGACCCGCGCAACTACCGGCTGACGATCAACCCGCCCGCGGGGACCGGCACCTTCTCCCTGCAGGTCGGCGCGCCGTTCGTCATCGGCGGCGCCACCGGCAGCGACCTGATCGGCAGCTACGACGCCGTCACCAACCCCACGGGCACGCGCACGCGCCCGGGGATCGTCTTCTCCAACTTCACCGACAACCAGCGCGTGCCACTCACCAGCGGAAGTTCCAACTTCACCGCCAGCAACACCGCAACACCGTCGCGGCCCGCCGGCGCACTGACCGTCATGATCAACCCCACCGGCGGTTCGTGCGCCATCGCCGGCCTTTCGGTCAACGTGCTCAACGGCGCGCCCATCGCCTTCAGCCCCAGCGTCACCATCGGCTGGAACACCTTCACCGAGCGCAACCCCTCGGGCTTCGTGCCCGGCACCACCATCACCCAGCCGCTCGGCAACGCCTCCATCAACGCCGTTACGGCGACGCAGGTAAACGCCGTCAACGCCGGCACGCTCACGCCCGCCGGGCCCAACCAGTACACCTTCAGCGTGCCCATGGACGTGCTGGTGACCGCCGACGCCACGCTCGACGGACAGCCCTTCCCGGTCGACCCGCAAACCGCCACCGTGGTCGTCACCGGCACGGTCACGGTCACCGGCGCCAGCGCCTCGGGCGGCGCGTCGACCAGCCTCAACTCAACCCAGGTGCAGCCGGGCCCGACCCCCCAGCCGCCGTTCCCCTTCACCGAGCCGGTCTTCGGCGGCAACCTCCTGGTGCGCATCACCCTCGGCGATGTCACCGTCACCGCCGCCACCACCATCAACGTGCAGGCCGCGGGACCGCGCTTCGCCGTCGCCGACATCGCCACCGCCGGCACCGCGGCTCCGGTGCCCGACGGCTTCCTGACCGGCGACGATTTCGACCTGTTCATCCAGGCCTTCTTCGCCGAGCAGCGCGACGCCATCGGCCGGCTCATCGCCGACGTCGCCTCCAGCGGCGGCCTGCTCGGCGAGCCCGACGGGTTCATCACCGGCGACGACTTCGACGGCTTCATCCTGGCCTTCTTCACAGGCTGAACGCCGCCCGGCGCCGCCGACCGAACCGCCGGGTCGGACGCCGTTCGACCCGAGAACCGGTCACAGCACACGCGATTTCCGCAGGTCCAACAGGCGTTATTCAACGCCTGTGCGGGCGCGGGCACCGTACGTCCACCGGGCTTGCAACCCCCGACCTTGCACCGCGAATAGCCCAGTGCAGACTTGTTCTGTCGAGTCGCCCAAGGAAGGAAGGAGCCCGACATGTCTGCCTGGAAGAAACGCCCCGCCGCGGGGCGGTGGTCGCTCGCCGTCGTCGCGGCGATGCTGGCCGCCTCCGCCGCACAAGCTCAGCACACGGCCTACCAGTCGCCGTTCGACGTTGCGCCCGGCCCGGAGTGGTCCGCCGGCTCGATGCAGCGCAGCCCCACCGGCGAGCAGTTCCTCGGCGTCGCGGGCGACGGCCGGCTGGAACTGACCGTCGGCAAGATGCCGCGGCACTCGTTCGTCATGGTCGCGTTCGATCTCTACGTCGTCGGCGACTGGAAGGGCTCGGCCGGCCCCAGCACCTTCGTGCTCAACCTGCCCGACGGCGGCGCCGACGAGGGCGAACTGCTCCGCGCAACGATCAGCACCGCCGACGACGGCATGCAGTCCTACCCCGACGCCCCCGGCGGCGTCGAATACCCCGCCGGCACCGGCGCCTACCGCACCGGCTCGCTGGGGTTCATCGACGGCGCCACCGGCTCGCCGCGCGACGGTGTCTACCGCATCGTCTGCACGTTCAAGCACAACGCCGCGGCCGTGCGCTTCGCGTTCGAGGCGTCCGGCCTCGGCGACGGGGCATCCTGGGGCATCGACAACGTCGCGGTCCAGACCTTCGACATGGAAGAAGAGCCGGCGTACTCGTTCAGCCCACGGACCAACGACGTCGGCACGTTCACCGCGGCGAACCTGCCCAGAGGCATGAACTCCAACCCGTACAAGATGGGCAACCCGTACGGCGGCGATGGCGGCGGCGGTGGTGGTGGCGGGGGCGGCGGTGGTGGCGGCGGCGGGGGCAACATCCCGGCCCCCGGCGCGGCCGTGCTGCTGGGCGCCGGCGCGCTCTACGCCTCGCGCCGCAGACGCTGACGCGATCGCAAACGACCTTCCTTCCTGTGGGCGGGGCGGCTCGCGTTGAGCCGCCCCGCCTGTTCATTGGGCGCGGGCCTCGCGGCGCGTAAACTCGCCCCATGCCGTCGGCCCAGGCACACGCCGCAGCCCCCGCGGACGCGCCGCGACAGCGCCCCTCGCTCGGCGCTGCGCTGGCCCTGGCCGCGGGGGACATCAAGATCTCGCACTCGGTGTTCGCGCTGCCGTTCGCCGTGCTCGGGGCCTTCATGGCGTTCGACCGCGGCGCGGGCTGGGGACGGTTCGGCGGTCAGCTGGCCCTGGTGGTCGCGTGCATGGTGCTGGCCCGCACCTGGGCGATGCTGGTGAACCGGCTGGCCGACGCGCGGTTCGACGCCGCCAACCCGCGCACCGCCGGGCGCGCCGTCGCCAGCGGCCGCCTGCCCGCCGGCGCCGCCGCCGTGTTCGCGGGCGCGTGCGCCGCCGGGTTCGTCGCGGCGTGCTGGCTGTTCCTGCTGTGCTTCGCCAACCCATGGCCCGTCGCGCTGGCCCTGCCGGTGCTGGGGTGGCTGGCGCTCTACTCCTTCGCCAAGCGTTTCACGGCGCTGTGCCACGTGCTGCTGGGCTCGGCGCTGGCCATCAGCCCCCTGGCCGCGGCGCTGGCCGTGCGCCCGCACGCGCTGGCCGACACGCCGGCGCTGCTGGCGCTCAGCGCGATGGTGCTGCTGTGGGTCGCGGGTTTCGACATCGTGTACGCCCTGCAGGACGAGGCGTTCGACCGCGCCCAGGGGCTGCGCAGCATCCCCGCGCGGCTCGGCGCACGAGGCGCCGCAACGCTCAGCCGGGTGCTCCACGCCGGCGCGGCCCTGGCGCTGCTGGCCGCCTGGCGGCTCGAGCCGCGCTTCGGCACGCTGTTCCTGGCCGGCGCCGTGCTGGCCTCCGCCCTGCTGGCCGTCGAGCACGCGGTGCTCGAGCGTCGCGGCCTGGCGGGGCTGCCGCTGGCGTTCTTCACCCTCAACGGCGTGGTGTCGTGCCTGGTCGGCGCTGCCGGCGTCACCGACCTCTTGGCGTAGGGGTCGCCGGGTGACGCGGATCGGCCGGCAGCGCCGCCAGCACGTCAGGGGTGATGTCGATCAGCGAACCGTCGCTGGTGGTCTTGGGCTTGTCCACCACCTCGATCCTCCGCAGGTGCCGCCGGTCCGCGATCGCGCCCAGGATGTCCTGGATGTCGTCGGTGATGGGCTTCTCGCTCTGGCCGCCCCACAGCTGCTGGTGCGCCCGCTCCTGCAGCGCCAGGCCCTGCCGATCGCACTCCGCCACCGCCGCCTCGTCGCCCGCCGCACGGGCCGCGTTGCGGCGGACGCGCAGCGCGTCGATCTGCTTGGCGAACCGCTCGCTGCGGTAGTAGGCGATGATCAGCGCTTCGCGGTCGATCTGGCCCGCGGCCTGGTCCGCCGGGCGCTCCGTGATGGCCGACTGCGGCCGGGGCTGGTCGCTGCACCCGGCCAGCGTCCCCGCCCCGATGACCAGCGCCACCACACCCACCGACCAACCCGTACCGACGATGGTGATCCGACGATCCATGCGTGCCTCCCGCTGCCGGAGCAGCAAGTTAGTGTTTACTAATATACTTTAGCTGTCCACTCTGGGTTCGTGATTCGGGAGGTCGAACAGAAATCACCCTGATTGGGGTATGGGGATTTCAGACATTTCTGAAATTCATGTGACGTTCACGCGGTCGCCGGATAGCCTTGGGCATGGCCACACGACGCCCGGTTCCCGACGCACTGGCCGAGGCCCAGGACCGCTTCATCGCAGCCTGGGGGCAGATGGGCTCGACCTGGGGCATCAGCCGCACCATGGCCGAGGTGCACGCGCTGCTGTACATCACAGGCGAGCCGCTGTGCACCGACGACGCGATGGAGCGGCTGGAGATCAGCCGCGGGAACGCCAGCATGTCGCTGCGGGCGCTGGTGGACTGGGGGATCGTGACGCGGGTGCACAAGCGCGGCGACCGCAAGGAGTACTACCAGGCCGAGCAGGACGTCTGGTCGCTGCTGCAGGCGGTGGTGCGCCAGCGGGTGAAGCGCGAGATCCACCCCGCGCTGGCGTCGCTGTGCGAGATCCGCGACATGACCGGGCCCGGCGCCGGACCGGGCGGCCGGCCGGAGCCCGAGGCCATCGCCAGCCACCACGCCCGGCTCGACGCGATGATCGAACTGTTACGGACCTTCGACCAGATGGGCGAACGGCTGAGCGAACTGCCCACCGACGAACTGCGCACCACCGCCCAGGCGCTCATCCGCGAGACCTGACCATGACGCCCGCGCTCCACTGCCGTCCCGCGGCTCCGGCATCGGCCGATGCCCAGGGCGCGCCGTCGGCCCGCGCCGCGCGCACCGCGTGGCGGATCGAATGGCCCGTCTCCGCCGCGGCCCTGGCGGGCACGGCCTTGGCGCAGCACGCCGCGGAGGTCGGACCCGACGAACCGGCGCTCCTGACCTGGACGGTGGAGTTCAGCGCATCGGGGTCCGCGGCGGCGACGGCGGAACTGTCGTTGGGGGCGGGGCGCGTGACGCTGGTGGAGCGAACGGCGGCGACGATCGCCGGCGACCGGGAAGGCCACACGCACGTGATCATCCCCGGGCACCTGTCGGCGGTGGTGGACGCACCGGCGCACGGGCCGGCGCGGCTGCTGTACGGCGCGACGCAGTGGCTGGCGAGGCTGAACATCCCGGGCGGGCGGGCGGACCGGCCCAGGCTGCACGCCGGCGCGACGGCGGACGCGGGCGCATGAAACAGGCCCGGGAGGACCCGGGCCTGGACGTTGATCGTCGCGAGATTCCCGAAGGTCAGGACTTCTTGCCGAGCACCATGCCGACGACGCCGAAGACGGCCACGGCGCCGCCGAGGATGCCGACGTACATCCAGAAGTTCTCGGCGAACATCTTGGTCAGGGGCATGCCGCTCCAGCCGACCAGGCCGGAGAGGACGATGACGCCCAGCACGCCGAGCACCAGGACCATGCCCAGCGCCAGGCCGCCGGCGATGCCGCTCCAAGTGCCGTCGTAGGGCTCGGCGGCGACCATCATCATCGAGGGCGCCGCGGCGCCGCCGACGTCGGAAGCGACGCCCGCGCTCTCGAACAGCGCGCCGCTCTCGCCGCTGTCGCCGGGGGCCGGCGCCCCGCCGCCCTGTTCGCCGCCGCTGTAGACATCGTCGAGCAACTGGGCGCCGAGCTTGCTGCCCTCGGCCTCGCGCGTGAGGTCGAGCAGGCCCGAGCCGCTGGCGCCGGGGTCGGGGGCCACGCCGCCGATCGAGGCGGTGACCTGCGTCTGGGCCGAGGGATCGCTCTCGCCCTCATCGCCCTCGAAGATGGAAATGCCCGAACGCTCCTTGGTGCCGGTGTCGCCCGTCGGAGCGCCGCCGCCCGAACCGCTGCCCGAGCCCGAACGGTCGTCCGCCAGGGCGACGGCCTCGCCGGAATCGGCCAGCGGGATCACATCGTCGCCCTGCTCGGTGCCCGAAAGCAGGTCTACCTGCTCGCGCTTGAAGACGAGCTTGTCGCGGTCGCGGAACTCCTGCAGCTGGCCGCTGGAGGCCATGTCGCGGACTTCCTGCGGCGACTTGCCCAGCTTGGCGGCCGCCTCTTCGAGCGTGTAGAACATCTTGGCCATGCGTCGATCTCCGTCTGTCGTCCCGCCAGAGGGTCGGGGCTGGGGTCGTTTCGACGAGCCGGGACCGGCGGTTGGGCCGCCGAGGACCGCCGGACCATCCCGGCGGCGTGCCGTCTCGTAAAGTGAGGATACTACCGAACTTGCAGCCATGCCGCCCCCTGCCCCCTCCTCCCCGCCCGCCGCCCCGCCCGACCCGGCGACCCTTCGCCGCCGGTCGGCCCGGCCGCCGGCCCCGATCGAGGCCTTCGACATCCCGCACCCTGACCTGCCCGAGCGGCTCGACGGGCTGCGGGTGCTGCACATCTCCGACGTCCACATCCGCCGGGCCCGCCGCCGCACCGGCCGATGGGACCGGATCCTGGCGGCCATCGAGGCGACGCCCGTTGACCTGGCCTGCTTCACCGGAGACTACGTCGACCAGCAAGGGCAGGAGCCGGGCGCCCTGATCGGCCTGGCCGACATGATCGCCGCGTGCCGGGCACGCCTGGGGTGCTTCGGCTGTTTCGGCAATCACGACACCCCAGCCATGCGCCGGGCCGCGCGGGCCCTTGCGGGCATTCGCTGGCTCTCACCGACGCCGACCAAGCCGCTGGCCGATCCGGACGGGGCCGAGCCGCTGCCGCTGCGGCTGATCGGGCTCGACTGGCCGGAGGACCCGGTGAGCGCCGTGCTTTCGATGACCGAGGCCGACGCGTTCGCCCTGCGGGCCGGCGGGCTGCTGGCCGACGGGGACTTCCCGCTGACGCTCGTGCACATGCCCACCGCGCTGCTGCCGTGCGCCGAGATCAATCTCCCCCTGATGCTCGCGGGGCACACCCACGGAGGGCAGATCCGCCTGCACGCCCGGCTGGCCCCCCACACTTCGAGCGACATCCCGCCCCACCTGGCCACCGGCTGCCTGCGGCTGGGCCGGTCGCTCTGCTGCGTCTCCCGCGGGGTGGGCGAATCGTGGGTCCCCGGCCTGCGGATCAACTGCCCCAGACAGATCCCGCTCTACACCCTGCGGCGGGGCCCCCTGCCGCCCGAGCCGCCCGGCGGCTCGCCCCAGACGGTGAATCAAGTGCTTGCCTGGTGACGCCGGCTGCAACGCGGCGGGGCTCCGTCCGAAACAAGTTGAAGGCCGGTGCGTTGTGCCCGGCCCTGCAATACCGAGGCCCGCCATGGTGAACCCCAACGCCCGCAATCGACGGATGATGCTGCTGGTGATCGCCGCGCCCCTGACCGCGGGCCTGGCGCACGGAGCAGAGCCTCCCGCCCCCGCGCCGCTGCAGGGACCAACGGCGACGCCGGCGGCCCCGGCGGCGGTCAGGCCGACGCTGGTGCAGCGCGACTTCAACGGCAAGGTGGTCCGGCTGGAGCGCACGCCCGAAGAAGCCGCGGCGGCGCTGCTGGCGCTGGATGAAGCGGTGCGCGAGCGGATCGAGCAGATCATGTCTCGACGGGCGCGGGTGCTGGACGAGTTCGTGGCGCGGAACGTGGACCTGCTGACGAAGCTGGGGCAGGCGACGGCGGCGGGCGACACGAAGGACACGCTGCTGCTGCTGGGCGAGGCGTTCGAGAAGCTGCGCGACCTGCGGACGGCCGGGACGCTCGAGCAGCAGTTCGCGGCGGCGCTCCCGGCGGAGCGCGTGGCGGAGTTCAAGGGGCTGATCCGGGAGTACTTCGACGCGCTGGTGGACGAGCGGCAGGCCGACCCATCGCAGGCCGAGACCGACGGGGCGGGCAAGCGCCGGCCGCCGGCGCGCCTGGGCATCGTGATCGACGAGCGGCTCCGGGCCTTCGGCAAGGAGATCGAGCGGGCGTTCTACCGCAGCGTGTACTCGGGCGAGCTGCTGTACCAGAAGATCGATGAGGTGGTGAAGCTGCGGCCCGAACAGGCGACGCGGATCCGCGCGTGGTGCGCCGAGTTCGCGGAAAAGGCGGGCATGAGCCCGACCGAGGCGCAGAAGCGCGAGCTGTTTCTGAAGGTGCTGTCGGCGCTGGACGCCGGCCAG
>JAEUIX010000173.1 GCA_016794945.1 Phycisphaerae bacterium | reverse complement strand
CCCGGGGCGTAGGCCGGGTCGACCACGTCAACATCGAACGTGATGTACACGGGCGTTCTGCCCAGCCGCTGAAGAAACTGCGTGATCGGCAGCAGGTTGAGCGTCGCGTGCCCGCTGGGCTTGGACCGCAGGTCGATCTCGGTGACCACCGTGACGCCGTTGCCCCGGGCGAAGGACAGATCGTCGGCGGAGTTGAGCGGCCCCCGCACGCCCACCGAGAGCATGTTCTTCGGATCGACGAAGCCTTCCTCGACCGCGCGCCGGAACGGCGAGGCGTGGCTGAACTTCTCACCCCAGACCTCGTCGACGGTGTCGAGGTGCGCGTCGAAGTGAATCAGCGCCAGCCCGCTGGCCGGCTCGCCCGCGCGGGCGTACGCGGCCCGGATGTTGGCGTAGGAGATGCTGTGGTCGCCGCCGACGGCCAGCAGCCGGGTCGCCGCCGCCCCGTCGGCCAGTTCGGTGGCGAAATCGGCGACGCGGTCGAGCGTGTCGTGGATGGAGAACGGCGCGACCGGAGCGTCCCCCGCGTCGGCCATGGACAACGCTTCGCAGACGTCGATGTTGTGGACAAGGTGGAACCGCTTGACGTACTGCGACGCCTCCCGCACCGCGCGCGGCCCGAAGCGGGCCCCCGGCCTGTACGTCACCCCGCCGTCGAACGGCACCCCGTAGATCGCCCAGTCCAAGGGCAGGTTCTCCGGGCGCACGTCGGCCAGGCGCGGATAGCGGCAGAAAGTGGCCACGCCGGCGAAGCGGGGCGAGACACGCGAATCGGGCAGGACGGTCTTTGGCACGGCGTCAGGTTAGCGAGACCGACACGGCGTGTGTGGTTCACCCCGCCCAGGCGTCATCGAACCGCATGCCCTCGGGGATGGTGGCCCCGGCCGCGGCCGAGGACTCGACCATCGAAGCCACGGGGTACGCGCAGTAGTCCAGGGCGAAGGAGCCGGCCGGGCGGTGGTTGCCTGACAGCCCCAGCCCGCCGAACGGCAGTTTCGAGGACGCCCCGGCGGTGCCCGTGTTCACGTTCAGGCACCCGGCGCGGCACTCGGCGATGAACCGTTCGGCGTGGTTGGGGTTGGCGGTGAAGATGCTCGCCGCCAGCCCGTACCGTGTGGCGTTGGCCTGGGCGATCGCTTCCTCGAGGCTGCCGACGGTCGTGAACCGCAGCAGCGGGCCGAAGACCTCCACGTCGGCCCCGGGGTGCATCGAGGCGGCGCCGGACGGCTCGGTTGGCTCGAATCGATCGACGCGCATGACGCCGGGGGTGATGAACCAGCCCTTGCCCGGGCTGTCCATCTCTCGGCAGGGCATGAGCACCTCGCCTCCGGCGTCGGCTGCCCGCGTCTGGAAGTCCAGCACCGCCGCGCGGGCCGACTCGGAGATGATCGGACCAGTGAACACCGGGTGGTTGGCGCGGGGGTCGCCGATGATCAGGTTGCTGGCCGCCTTGCAGACGGCGCTGACCAGTCGCGTGGCCACTTTCTCGTGCACGATGAGCCGGCGGGTGCAGGTACAACGCTGCCCGGTGGTGTTGAACGCGCAGCGGACCAGTTCGATCGCCGCGGTCCGCAGGTCGGCGTCGTCCATCACCACCGCCGGGTTGTTGCCCCCGAGTTCCAGCGCGATGATGCGCCCGGGCCTGTCGAGGTTCGCCTGGAGGATCCGCCGACCGACCTGCCACGAGCCCGTGACCGCGACGGCGTCGATGCCGTCGTGGCCCACCAAGCGCGACGCCACGTCGGCCGCGCCCTGCACGAGGTTGACGACGCCGGGGATGTAGGCACTGCCGAGTTCCTGCCGAAGCGCATCGTCGAACGCCTCGGTGAGCATCTGTCCCACGGCCGTCGCCTTGTCGCTGGGCTTGAAGACGACCGTGTTGCCCATCGCCAGGGCCGGCACGATGTGCCCGTTGGGCAAGTGGGCCGGGAAGTTGAACGGCCCGACAACGGCCATCACGCCGTGGGGCTTGAAGATCGTCCGTCCGCTCCGGGTGGCCGAGAGCGCGATGGTCGCCGGCGTCACCCGCCGCATGCCCCCCTCGGGCGCGGCGTCGAGCGTGATCTCGACCTTGTTGACGACCGAGGCAACTTCGCCCCGGCACTCCCACCGGACCTTGCCCACTTCATCGCACAGCAGGTCCGCCAGCGCTTCGGCCCGTTGCCGGACGATCGCCGCGAACCCACGCAGCACCGCGTGCCGGCGCTCGGCGGGCAGCGCCGCCCAGGGGCCGACCGCCGCTCGCGCGGCGGCAACGGCGTCGTCCACGTGCCCCGCGACGGGGCCGCACGCATAGACACACCGATCGGGGTGCGCCGGGTTCATCGAACGCAAGGACTCGCCCGGGATCGGGACCCACCTGCCGGCGATCAGGTTGGCTGGAATCATGCTCACGGGGCGATGGTACGAGTCGCGATTGATGCGCCGGTCAGCGCCTGGAACCCGGCCGTTGGGCCGCGGCGCCCTTGGCCGGGCGCGGTTCCGGCCGATCGGTCGGCGTGCAGCCCGCCTCGTCGCCCGGTTCGGCCCGGAGGGCCGCCATGGACTCCCGCGGCAGCACCAGGCGGCCCTTGCGGTCCAGGTCGAAGGCCGACTGCACCGCGAAGAACTCGCCGTCGTCGCTCAGCACGCTCACCATGCCGAAGCGCTTGAGCTTCGTGCTGTCCGGCGCGGGCGGACCGAGCGGGGCGCGCTCGGTGTCGCGGACGATCGAGATCTCGTCGAGCATCGCCTCGAGGTGCGGCCCGCCGTCGAACGGGTCCACCCGGTTGTGGCTGCGGAAGCCCAGTTTCTCGAGCATGCGCTTGGCCGGCACGGTCTCGGGCCCCACCTGCCCGACCACCCTGCGAGCCTCCGGCGGCAGCAGCGACAGGTAGATCTCCTCCCGCGGGAAGAGCGTGAGGATGAACTCCTTGGAGGTCTGGCAGAAACGGTCGGCCTCGTCGTAGGTCAGGTTGATGAAGCAGCGGGTGCAGTGCTCCCAGAATGGGCTGAACCCGTCGATCGTGATCTCCCCCATCATCTCCGCCAGCACGCGCTGCGAGAACATCGCGCGGTGCAGGCCCATGAAGTGGAAGCGGATGAGCGACAGGAACCGGCCCAGTTTCTGCCGGTGGCTGCGGAACGACGGCTGCAGGATCAGCCCGCCGATCTCCGTCGGACCCGTCTCGTCCAGGTGCATCCGCGCCGTGGTGTGCGTCACGCCGGTCTGCAGCGAATGGCTGAACATCTCACGCCTGGCCAGTTGCAGCGAAACGTTCGGCTGGCCGGGCCCGCCCATCTGCGAGACGATCTGGCACGTGCCGATCACACCGCCGCCGGGCCCGTCGGCGTCGGGAGCCTCTTCCATCACGAACATGAACAACGGTGACCGCCCCGACAACGACCGCAGCGGCTCGGAGAGTTTCGCCGCGTCGCTCGCCGGCTGGCCTCCCCGCCGGGACGGCTTGGCCGACTTGCGGTGATCGTCGGCCTCGGCGGCCAGCATGAAGCACTGGCGCGACCAGGCCGCCTTGTCGTCCAGGATCTCCTTGTCTGCCGGCAGGTTGATGAAGTGGACCATCTTGGCCAGCTTCAGCAGCGTGGGCACGTCGTCGGCTGTGGCGCGGCGGATGATGAACATGGGGCACCGTGCGGACAGTCACTGGTCCACGAGCATGTCAGCGTAGCGCTTCAGGTCCATCGGCCGCCCGGCAGGGCTTGCGCAGCGGGACGGCGGGTCCGGACGCGGTTATTGTGTCGCCCGGCCGGCCGGAGCACCGAGCAGGCACCAACCCGGCACGCCCATGCGCATCTTGTACCTCAACGAGGTTCCTCCACTGCCGGCCCGGGCCGGGGTGCGGCAGCGTGCGGTGCACACGATCAACGCGCTGCGAACCCTCGGCACCGTGGACCTGGCCGTGATTGCCGACGGCCATTACCCCGAGGAGGACCTCGCGGCGTCGCGCCTGACGTTCGGCTCGCTGCACGTGCTGGCGCCGGAGCCGGGTCGGACCAGCGCCGGCCTGGCGGACCGGTGGCGGCCGTGGTGGACGGGCGCGGAGGCGCTGGCCCGGGTCCGCGCCCGCGCCGCGGACCTGGTCCGCAGCGGCCGCTACGACCTGCTTGTGGTGCGGCTGGCGTGGCTGGGAAGGTTGGTCGATGCCCCGCGCCTGGCGCCGGCCATCCTCGATGTGGACGACCTCGACTGGATGCTCCATGAATCGATGGCCGACGCCTCTGCGTGGTGGTCGCCGCGGCGTCGAAGGTCGCTCCGACTTGCGCGCGCGAGCCGGATCGGCGCACGGGCGGAGATCTTGCGCTACGGGCGGGTGCTCGTGACCTGCCGGCGCGACGCCGAGGCCATCGGCCACCCGGCGACGTGGATCGCGCCAAACGTCCCGATGGCTCCAGCCGGCGGCTGGTGCGACCCGGCACATCAGCCCAACAACGGGGTCGTCCTGACCGTCGGGACGTGGTCCTGGCCCCCCAACGCCGACGGCCTGCGGTGGTTCCTGGAGCGGTGCTGGCCCGACCTGCGGCGTGCCCGCCCCGACATCCGGTTGCGGGTGGCCGGCGCCCCACCCTCCGGGCGGCTGGGGCGGCTGTGCGCATCGGCGCCGAACGTTGAGATGGTCGGATTCGTCGATGATCTGCGCGCCGAGTACGCCGCGGCCGCCGTGTGCGTTGCACCCATCCGCTTCGGCGCGGGCACCAAGATCAAACTGCTGGAGGCGCTAGCGCACGGGCGGGCGACCGTCGCCTGCACC
>JAEUIX010000163.1 GCA_016794945.1 Phycisphaerae bacterium | reverse complement strand
CTGGCGGTCCAGATCGTCCCAGTGGAAGACCAGCGCTGCGCGCCCGGAGTGCTCCAGGGCCCGGCCCTTGCTGCCCCGGTAGTTGGTGTAAGACACGAAGCAGCCCATGGACGCGTGGATGGTCCTGCACAGCACGATGCGCGCCGAGGGCCGGCCGTCCGGCCCGACGGTGGCCAGGGTCATGGCGTTGGGGTTGGGCTGAACCTTCAGGCGGGCGGCGTCGTCCAGCCACTGGCGGACGAGCCCGATGGGCTCATCGGGCAGGGGGTCGGGCAGTTCCAGGTTCGCGAAGCGGCACGCCCCCGAAAGCGGGTCAGGATGGGCCGGGTCCACCATGCCCGAGGGTAGTGCGCACCGGGGTCGGGGCGGGCTCTGGGCGGCGGGTGGGCCGGCTGTCGATTGCGACGGGGCGGCCGCCGGCGGCCGTATGCTCTCGGCGCATGTCCGCCGCGCCCGGCACGTTGAACTTCGAGCGGTACGCGCCCCAGCCGGGGCGTGGTCGCGGGGCCGGCGCGCCGCAGCGCGGGCCGGTGGGGCGGCTGTTCGACCGCGATCCGCCGTTCTCGCTCGAGGCGGAGATGAGCCTGCTGGGGTCGCTGATGCTCGACCCGCGCCAGGCGATGGACGTGATGCAGATCGTCAAGGGCTCGGAGTGCTTCTACTCCGAGGCCCACGGGGCGATCTACGACGCGATCATCCACACGGTGGACCGCCGGGGCACGGTGGACATCCAGATCCTGCTCGATGCGCTGCGCGACAGGAAGCTGATCGACGCCGTCGGCGGCGGGACGTACCTGGAGCAACTGGCCAACAGCGTGCCCAACGCCATCAACGCGCCGCACTACGCGCGCATCGTGGCCGACAAGCACCGCCTGCGCCGGCTGATCGACGCCGCGGGGCAGGTGCTCTACGACGCCTACCACGCCGGCCCGGCCGAGGGGGAGGACGTCAAGGCGGTGATCGACAAGGCCGAGAGCCGCGTCTTCGAGATCGCCCAGGAGGAGCAGACCAGCGAGATCGAGCCGCTCAACAGCCTGCTGGAGAAGGAGTACCAGCGGCTGATGGACATCGACGAGGGCAAGCTCGTGCACCAGGGGGTGGCGACCGGGTTCGTCGACCTGGACGAGATGCTCGGCGGTCTGCAGTCGGGGGAGATGGTGATCCTGGCGGCGCGTCCCAGCATGGGCAAGACCGCCCTGGCGCTGAACATCTGCGAGCAGATCGCCATGGGCTCCAGCGAGCCGGGGTCGAGCCACAAGGTGCGCGAGCCCATGCCCGTCGGCCTGTTCAGCCTGGAAATGTCCAAGGCCTCGCTGGCCCAGCGTCTGCTGGCCTCGTGGTCGGGCATCGAGGGGCACAAGATCCGCACCGGCCGGCTGAGCAAGCGGGCGCCCAACGACGAGTACAAGGTCCTGCTCGACGCGGCGCAGCAGCTCGGCCAGGCGCCCATCTTCGTCGACGACACACCGGGCCTGACCGTGCTCAGCCTCCGCGCCCGCGCCCGGCGCATGGTCGCCCAGCACAAGGTCCGGGCCATCATGGTCGACTACCTGCAGCTGCTGACCGCCCCCGGCGCGGCGCGCGAGAGCCGCCAGGTCGAGGTCTCGGCCATCAGCCGCGGCGTCAAGGCCCTGGCCCGCGAGCTGAACGTGCCGGTCATCGCCCTCTCGCAGCTGAACCGCGGGCCCGAGGGTCGTGAGGGAAACCGCCCGCGCCTGAGCGACCTGCGAGAGTCCGGTTCGCTGGAGCAGGACGCCGACGTCGTCATGCTCCTGCACCGCGAGGAGTACTACCACGTCCAGGACGAGGACTGGAAGTCGCAGAACCCAGACAAGGTCGGCGTCGCCGAGATCATCATCGCCAAGCAGCGCAACGGCCCCACGGGCGTCGCGCGGCTGAGCTGGGACAGCGGCACCACCCGGTTCCGCAATTACACGCCCGGCGGCGACGGCGGATACACCCCGGCGCCGGCGTACGACCCGCCGGCGGAGTTGCCCGTCAACCCGCCGCGCAGCGCCGGTGGATTCGGCGGCCCGGGCTTTGTCGGCGGCGCGCCGTCCGGGGGTGCGGGAGCGGTGGGGGGCTGGCACGCCGGCCGCCAGACCGGGCCGGTGGCCAACCACCGCGACGGCGGCGGGCCGGAGCGCGACGAGCCCGAGGAGCGGGCCGAAGCGCTGGGCGACCTCGACGATCCGGAATCCGACGGCGGCGCGCCCTTCGCCCCGGGCGACGACGGCCCCGCGCCGTTCTGACGGGCCGAGCGCCGCGCGTTTCCAACCAGGCAAGGTTGGAGTACATTGATCGCTCAGGAGCGATCCATGAGCGCTACGCAGCCGCAGCCGACCGACCAGGGCATCGATTCGGTCCTTCAGGAAACGCGGGTGTTTCAGCCGCCGTCGGCGGCGAGCCTGGGCATCGACCGGTGGCACGTGGACTCGCTCCAGGCCTACCGCGCGCTGCACGAGCGCAGCCTGCGCGACCCCGACGGGTTCTGGACCGAAGAGGCGCGCCGGCTCGCGTGGTTCCGGCCGTTCGACCGGGTGCTGGAGTGGGAGCCGCCCGACGCCAGGTGGTTCGTCGGCGGCCGGCTCAACGCCTGCTACAACTGCGTCGACCGGCACGTGCAGTCCGGGCACGGCGACCAGGTCGCCCTCATCTGGGAGGGCGAGCCCGTCGCCCCGCGCACCGGCCACCCCGCGCCTGGCAGCCGCTACGCCGAGGACCCGCCCGTCCGCCGGCTGACCTACCGCGAGCTGCAGATCGAGACGTCGCGCCTGGCCAACGCGCTGCGGGCCCTGGGCGTCGCCAAGGGCGACGTCGTCACCATCTACATGCCCATGGTGCCCGAACTGGCCGTGGCGATGCTGGCCTGCGCCCGCATCGGCGCCGCCCACTCGGTGATCTTCGGCGGCTTCGCTCCGCACGCCATCAGCGAGCGCGCCACCGACGCCCGCAGCCGCGTCATCATCACCGCCGACGGCGGCTACCGCCGGGGCGAGGTGGTCCCGCTGCTGCGCAACGTGCGCGAGGCCGTCGGCACGCTGGCCAACGCCGGCCACATCGTCAACCACGTGCTCGTCCTGCAGCGCACCGGCCACACCCCGCCCGCCGAGCGGTTCCGCTCCGGCGACCGCACCGGCGCCACCGCGTGGCACTGGTGGCACGACACCGTGCCCGCCGCCAGCGACGCCTGCCCCTGCGAGTCCATGGACAGCGAGGACATGCTCTTCCTGCTCTACACCAGCGGCTCGACCGGCAAGCCCAAGGGCATCCTTCACACCACCGCCGGCTACCTGGCCTGGACCCAGTTCACCGCCCGCCTGGCGTTCAACCTCGTGCCCGACGCCGGCCAGATCTTCTGGTGCACCGCCGACATCGGCTGGGTCACCGGCCACTCCTACGTGCTCTACGGAATCCTCGCCAACCGCGTGCCCACCCTGCTCTACGAGGGCGCGCCCAACTTCCCGCGCAACGACCGCTTCTGGGACATCATCGCCCGGCACCGCGTCACGCACTTCTACACGGCCCCGACCGCCATCCGCACCTTCATGAAATGGGGGCACGAACTGCCCGCCGCCCACGACCTGTCGTCGCTCAAGGTGCTCGGCTCCGTCGGCGAGCCCATCAACCCCGAGGCGTGGATCTGGTACCACGCCCACATCGGCGGCGGGCGCGCGGCCCAGGCCCGCTGCCCCGTCGTCGACACCTACTGGCAGACCGAAACCGGCGGCCACGTCTGCGCCCCGCTGCCGGGGGCCGTCGCCACCAAGCCCGGCTCGTGCACGCTGCCACTGCCCGGCATCGACGCGGCGGTGGTCAACGAGCAGGGCGTCGAGCTGCCGCCCAACAAGGGCGGGCTGTTCGTCATCCGCCGCCCCTGGCCGGGCATGCTCCGCGGGGTCTACGGCAACCGCGAGCGGTTCGTGAGCAACTACTGGTCGCGCGTGAAGGACCCGCGCACCGGACGGCCGTACTACTTCTCGGCCGACGGCGCACGGCGCGACGCCGACGGCTACTTCTGGATCCAGGGCCGCATCGACGACGTGATCAAGGTCTCCGGCCACCTGCTGGGGACCATGGAAGTCGAGAGCGCGCTGGTGAGCCACCCCATGGTCGCCGAAGCCGCCGTGGTCGGCGTGCCCCACGAGATCAAGGGCAACGCCATCTGCGCGTTCGTCACCCTCAAGAGCGCCTGGTTCGCCCACAACCCCGGCCGCCAGCCGGGCGACGACCTCCGCGCCGAGCTCACGGCCCACGTCGCCCGAGAGGTCGGGGCGCTGGCCAAGCCCGATCAGGTCCGCTTCGCCGACGGCCTGCCCAAGACCCGCAGCGGCAAGATCATGCGCCGCCTGCTGCGCGACGTCGCCGCCGGCGTCGAGAAGATCACCCAGGACACGTCCACCCTCGAGGATTTCAGCGTCGTCGCCAAGCTGCGGGGCGACGACGAGTAGCGCAGCGCCGCTCCCGGTCCACGCCCGCCGCCGGCGCTACTGGATGAACCGCATCCGGCCGAAGTCCGGCATCGGGATCGGGCTCGATCCCGCCAGCGCGGGGAAGTAGACGAAGAACGCCTTTCCGAGCATGAGCTTCCGCGGCACGATGCCCGGGGTCTCGTCGATCTGCTCGGCGACCCACGGATCCGGGTCGCGCCACAGGCGGCCGTCCTCGCTGGCGGGGCTGTTGTCGCCGCAGACGAAGTACTGCCCCGCGCCCAGCGTGATCGTGGTGCTCGGGTGCGTGGCGCGGGCGGGCAGCCCGCCGCGGACCGTCGGCTGGTAGTACAGGTCGCGGTCCAGGCCCACGCGGTAGAGCGTGCACGGACCGCCGTCGATCTCGAACCGCAGCGCCGGGCGCGAGTAGATCGACGGGTCGGCCAGCGGGTTGGCCGGGGCGGCGGTGGGCCCGCCGAGAACGTCCCGCAGCGAGCGCCCGGTGGAGAAGGCGATCCGCTCGGCGGGGGACCAGTCGTACTGGCCGCTGACGACCTGCCCCCCGTCGAGCCAGAGGCTCAGCCGCTGGTCGGCGTGCCAGAACTCAAACCGGCGCGCCGCGCCGACGGCCAGCCGCCCCACGGGCGCCTCGGCCAGCACGGTCCAGGCGGGCTCGGGCGTCCGGGCGGTGGGCACGGGGCGCATCTTGACGCGTGCGGTCTCGCCGGTGATCTCGCCGACGAACTCGTGCCCGCGCGCCACCACGACGCCCGCGAGCCTGGCCCGGGCGGGGTCGGCCCCGGGGCGGAGCTCGATGTTGGCGCGCAGCCGCACGTCGCTCACGGGGAACGTGGCCCGCATCGATGCCCCGGGCGTGGATTCGTTGTAGGGGTACCGGTCGCCGACCTCGCGCGTGCGCTGCGGCTCCAGCAGCGCGCCGCTGGCCGGGTCGGTCGTCTGGCGGATCCACGGCGCAGCGCTGTCCCACTCCAGGCGCGCCGGGCCGGCCCCCTCGTAGCCGATGCTCCGCGCCGCCCCGTCGATGCGCCAGCCCGCGCCCGCCCCCACCCACGGCTGGCGGAACCCGTCGGCCATCGTGCCCGGCTCCGCCGGGGCGTGGAAGGTGTCGTACACCGGCTGCCACACCGCGTGCTCCACGCGGGCGGGCTTGCGCCGGATCGTCCACCCCGGCTGCTCCCACACGCTCGCGGGGTCGTCCGCCGGGCCCGTCGGCACGCCCAGGGCCGCGTCGCGCACGAAGATGTCGCCGTCCACCAGCGCCACCTGCTCCAGCGGGCGGCCGATCAGCCGCTTGATGTAGTTCACCGCCGGCGTGCCGGGGTTCTTGAACACCACCACGTCGAACGGCGCGGGGTCCTGCAGCATGTACAGGAACTTCAGCACCAGGATCCGGTCGCCGGCCCGGCGCGGCACGTTGGCCTCGCGGCGCTCCGCCCCCGTGTTCGGCTCGTGCACGATCATCGGCCGGTCGATCGGCACGCCGCCCCGCCCGGTGATCGGCGCGCCCTGCAGCGCCAGCGGCTCGGCCTGGCCCGAGGCGTCGGGCATGCCGAAGTCGCGCGGGCCGACCGCCCACGTGCCGCCCGTCTGCCGGTCGGTGAACCGCATGTGCGCGCCCATCAGCGTCGGGGCCATCGAGCCCGTCGGGATGATGAACGCCTCGATCACGAACGACCGGAACACGAACGCCAGCACGAACGCGATGATGATCGAAATGAGCGTGTCCTTGACGGACTCCTTGGTGGCGTGCCGGGCGTGCGACATGGCCGGAGGATAGCGTCGCACCCACGGACACGGCCTCGCCTCGACCCGTTCGGCTCCGCTCGGCCCCGCGCGGCCGGCGCGCGCCGCGCCCGCCGCTCAGCCCTCGCCCGTGTGCCCCGCCGCCCACGAGGCCAGCACCGGCCCCAGCCCGCGAGCCAGTTCCGCCACGTGCGACGCCGAGCGGAACTCGACCGTCGCCCGGTCGGCCCCGCGCCACGCCAGCAGCCCCGACGGATCGGCCACCGACCGCTTCAGCGCCGCCGCCGCGCCGGGCCCCAGCTTCGCCGCGCCCCGGTGCAGCACGAGCACGGCCCCGCCCGCGCCCGCCGCCCGCCGACGGGCGTTCACCGTGGCGAACCAGCCGCGCCGGTAGAAGCTGGCGCTGTTCCACTTCACGCCCTCGGTACAGCCCGCGCACGACCGCAGGATCAGCCGGCGCACCGCGCCGACCGTGGCACGCGCCGCCGGATCGAGCGATGCGATGAGCGCCGCCACCGCCGCGGGGTCGTCGTGCTCCGGGCAAGCCGGGCCGGCACCGGCCGCCGCCGTCCGGGTTCCGCGGCGGGCCGGCGCACGGCCCTTCGGCCGCCGGGCAGCGGCCCGCGCCGCGAGTCTGGTGGTGCGCTTCCGAGCCATCGACGGAGCATACGGACCGGCGGAGGGACCTGTGGGTTATGTGCGCCCGGTTGGCGTCGCCGACGGAGTCCGGCCGCAGCCAGCGGCCGTGCGCGGGGGGCCTGCCAGCCGTAGAACTCGGGCTGTCCTGTTCGCTGATCCGGCCGCCGCCGGGGCGTCCGCGCGGCAACCGCCGGCTGGCGCTTCCCAACTACCATGCAGGCCCACATGAGCCCACAACCCATCGATCAAGCGGCGGCCGAGCGGTTCCTCTACGGCGACGAGCCGGAGGTGCAGCAACGCATCAGCGCGCTGGCGGTCAGTTCGCTCGTGTTCAGCCTCGTCTGCTGCCTGCCGGGGACCGGCCTGATCGGCGCCGGACTGGGAACCGGCGCGATCTACGCCATCGGCAAGAGCGAGCGGCGCCTCGGCGGCAACGGGCTGGCCCTGGTCGGAATCGTTCTTGGCCTGCTCTCGACGATGGTGTGGGTCGGGCTGCTCATCGGCGGCGCCCAGATGCTCCGCTCGATGGACCGGAACATCACGCAGCCGACCGCCGCGTTCTTCCGGGCGGTCGAGGGGAGCGACTTCGCCGCGGCCCGCGCGGCGTTCACGCAGGGCGCCGGCGCCGCCACGGGGGACGACGCCTTCGAGCGGTTCCGGCGCGAGCTGGCCGACACGCTGGGCGCGTTCCGCCAGGCAGAGAACCCCGACATCGGCGAATTGATCACCACGTTCCGTTCGGGCGGGACCGGCGGCGCGGCGAACGCCCCCGGGGCGTCGCGCGAGCTGCGACTGCCCGGCGACCAGTTCCCGCTGCCGCTGCCGCAGGTCTTCCGCTTCGAGAAGGGGCCGGCGGTGGTGATGTGGATCATGGACGATCCCGCGGCGTTGTACACGCTGTTCTTCGGGAACCAGTCCATCGAGGGGCGGTCGGTGAACCTGGTGGTGTGGGGGCCGCAGGGCCGCGAGATCTGGCTCCGGCCGCCGCCGCAGGCTCCCGCGCCGGGCACGCTGGCCCCGGCGCCGACCGCCGCCGGAACCGGCCCCGAAGCACCCAAACCCATTGTCCCGAGCCCCGGCGCGCCCGGGCCGTCACCCGGGGCGGATCCGCCTCCACCGCCCCCGGCCCAGCCCAGCCCCCCGTCCAAACCGGGGACTTGAAACGGGGCAGCCGCTCCGGCACGCCGCGGGGTATATTGGTGCCGTGAGCACGTCGGGCCAGGACATCGTCGGGGAGCCCGGGGGTTCGGGGTCGCCGCAGCGCGAGCCGGTGATCCAGGTGCGCAACCTGGTGAAGCGGTTCGACGGGCGGACGGTGCTCGACGGTCTGAACGTGGACATCTACCCGGGCGAGACGGTGGTGATCATGGGGGGCTCGGGGTGCGGCAAGACGACGTTCCTGCGCTGCCTGATCGGGGCGATCAAGGCCGACGAGGGGCAGGTGCGGATGCTGGGGCGCAACCTGGCGGGGCTGGACGAGCGCGGGATGGACGAGGTGCGCAAGCAGTTCGGCATCCTCTTCCAGTCCGGGGCGCTGTTCAACAGCATGTCGCTGTCGCAGAACGTGGCCCTGCCGCTGGAGGAGCACACGGACCTGGGGCGAGAGATCATCGACATCCAGGTGAAGATGAAGCTCGAACTGGTGGGCCTGCGCGAGCACGCCGAGAAACTGCCGAGCCAGATCTCCGGCGGCATGAAGAAGCGTGCCGGGCTGGCGCGGGCGATGGCGCTGGACCCCAAGATCCTGTTCTACGACGAGCCGTCGGCGGGGCTGGACCCGGTGACGAGCGCCGAGATCGACCAGCTGATCATCAACCTGACCCGCGGGCTGGGCGTGACGAGCGTGGTCGTGACGCACGAGATGGATTCGGCCTTCACCATCGCCGACCGCATGGTGATGCTCGACAAGGGCCGGTGCCTGAAAGTCGAGTCGAGGGCGTGGTTCGACCGCCTGCGGAAGATGCCCGACGACCAGGCCGCGGGGCTGTCGAACGACGAGCGGATCATCCGGCAATTCCTGCGTGGCGATGCGCACGGCCCGATCACCGAGCGGCGGGGGACGGGCAGCTACGCCGACGACCTGCTCGGTGCGCAGGCGGACTGAGCGGGCGGATCCGTGTGGACGCGTGGGGCGGCCGCGCCCGTCGGCTGATATGCTGGGGGCCAGAGAAAGGAACGGGACCCAGGCATGAGTGCTCGCGGCAAGCGTGATCTGGTGATGACGGGGGTGTGGGTGGTCGGCACGCTGGTGTCGATCACGGTGATCGTTCTGGTGCTGGCCAAGGCGGGCGAGTGGTTCGAGCGGACCAGCGCGTACACCGTGCGGTTCTCGATCGCCGAGGGGGCGGTGGGCCTCAAGCCCGGGTCGGAGGTTCGGCTGGGCGGCCAGCGGGTAGGGCGGGTCGAGCGGGTGGCGTTCGCGTCGGACGAAGGCGGCGTGCCCCGCGCGATCGAAGTGACGGTGCTGCTGCAGGCCGACAAGCCGCTGTACACCGACGCGCGGTTCACCCTGGAGACGCCGCTGCTGGGGTCGGTCTCGACGCTCAACGTCTTCAGCACCGGCAGTCAGGCCAAGGGGTTGGCGCAGGCGGGGCACGTGTTCGAGGCGTCGCTGGCCGCGCCGTCGTTCCTCAAGTCGGCCGGTTACGGCGAGGAGCAGATCACCCAGGTGCAGGCGGTGATCGCCGACGCGCGGGAGATCACCAGGCAGCTCAAGGGCATGCTGGCCAAGATCGACGCGGAGGTGATGGACAAGCGCCTGCTGCCGAGCCTGGACAACGTCAAGGACGCGACGGCCGACGTGCGCGAGATCGCGGCGACGGTCAAGTCGCGCACGCCCGGCTGGGCCGACCGCATCACCAGCGTGCTGGCCAACCTCGACGAGACGATCCTCGAGCTCAAGACGATTTCGCCGGAGGTCAAGGGCGCCGTCGCCGTCGCCCGGGCGCTGATGGAAAAGGCCGAGCCCAAGATCCAGGCGGCGCTCGACGACGTCAAGGACCTGGTGCACAAGATCAACACCGACGCGTACACGCAGGTGATGAAGGTGATCGGCGAGGGCGACCGGGCGCTGACCGCCCTGGCCGACACGGCCGAAGGGCTGCGGTCCCAGCTGCCGGAGCTCCGCGTCACCATGGCCAACCTGCGGCTGTCCAGCGACCAGTTGAAGCTCACGATGACCGAGGTGCGGCGCAACCCCTGGCGGCTGCTCTACCAGCCCGGGAAGAAGGAGCTGGAGCGCGAGCTGCTCTACGACGCCGCACGCTCCTACGCCGAGGCCGTCAGCGACCTTCGCGCCGCCAGCGCGACGCTGGAGCAGGTCGCCGCGGCGGGGGCTGCCCCCGTCTCCGCGGAGCTGCGCGACGCGCTCAAGGCGCAGCTCGAAGCGGCGATGAAGCGGTACCGTGAGACCGAGTCTGCGTTCATGAACCGGATCCTGGCCAACCCCTGAGCGGGGTCGGTCGGGGCCGCGCGGGGCGGTGCGCATGGCCAGGTTGAGCCTTCACTACGAGCGGGCGTTCCAGGCGTTCCTCCTGGCGCGGCGCGTGCCGTTCGTCGCCGTGAGCGAGGCCCGCAAGGCCCTGGCCCCGGCCGACGGTGCGCAGCCGGGCGCCGCCGATGGGCTCAAGTCCTTCGACTTCGTGCTCTACGGCCGCCCGCTGAACCTGCTGGCCGACGTCAAGGGCCGCAAGGTGCCGCCGACGCGACACCCCGGCGGGCGGGCGCGGCTCGAGTCGTGGGTCACCGCCGAGGACGTCCGCTCTCTGGAGCGGTGGGAGCGGCTCTTCGGCCCGGGCTTCTCCGGGGCCTTCGTCTTCGCGTACTGGTGCCCCGACCAGCCGCCCGACGGCCTCTTCCAGGAGGTCTTCGCCTTCGAAGGGGCGTGGTACGCCCTGCGCGCCGTCCTGCTGGGCGACTACAAGTCCCGCATGCGGGCCCGAAGCGCCAAGTGGGGCACGGTCGACCTGCCCGCGGCGGAGTTCGCGGCCCTGAGCCACCCCCTGAGCCCCGACTGGCTCGCCGGGGCCAGCCGCGCGGGGTGACCCCGCCGCTCTGGCGGGCTTCGGCCCGGGGCTGTACAATCTCCAAGTCCCGATCGTTCAAGGAGTTGGGCGCATGAGAACGCTGCTGATCGCCGCCGTCGTCTGCTGCAGTGCCGCCGTCGCCGGCGCCCAGCCGGGCATCGGCTTCGAGGTCGAGCGCAAGGAAAAGGCCAAGCTCGAGCCGCCCACGCTCAACGCCCGCGCCGACGACCCCGGCCAGACCTGGGTCATGATCGGCGCCGTGCTCTTCGTCCTCATGGCGGTGGGCGCCAACCTCATCCCGTCCAAGCGCGGCCACCAGGACTGATCGTCCCCGGCCCCGACCAGCACAGCATGCACCCCACCCGACCCAACCACGTGCGCCCCGGGCGGCTGAGCCTCATCGGGCTCAATCTGCTGCTGCTCGGCGCGCTGGCATGGGTCACGTTCCAGCCCGCGGCGGGGGCCGAGTCCGCCGCGCGTCCCGGACAGCCGGCCCGCCCGCGCGGGCAGTACGTGCTGAACGCCGGGCGCATGCAGGGGTCCACCGTCCACGCGGTGTACGTGCTGGACGTGGTGAACCAGGAGTTGCTCGCCCTGCGGTGGGACCGGGCGGGCCAGCGCCTGGAAGTTCTCGGCTACCGCAACCTCTCCCAGGACGGCGCCGGGCCGTCGAGCCGGTGAACGAACGGTTGATGCGCATGAACCGCGAAGAATCCCAGCACGTCGATCGCCAGCAGCCCGGGGCCGCCGGGCTGCCGGGCGCCGCGCTGTGGGCCTCTGCCATGGTGCTGGCGGCGCTGGTCATCGTGCAGGCCGGGCGGCTCTGGAGCGCCCCGTCCCCCGCGCTGGCGGCAGACCTGGTCGCCGCCGGCGGCGACTACGTCACGCTCTCCGTGGACGCCGGCAACGACGACGTGCTCGTGGTGCTCGACCACCGCAGCGAGGACCTGCTCGTCTACCACCCACGCAACCAGAACGACCTCGAGTTCAAGTCCCGCCAGAATCTCCGTGAGCTGTTCTTCGCCGGCCGCCGAGCGGCCGGCGCCCCCGCGGGGGCCCCCGGGCCCGCGCGGGAACCCAACCCGGCGCGCTAGCGCCGACCCGATGTGCAACCCGCCGCGCCGCCGGGCGCGCGGCGGCGTCCCGACACCCGCCCGGCGACAGCACGACGCCCCGATCCGCGGCGACCGGCCGCGCCGGTGTGCCGTGCGGAGCGAGCGATCGGTCCGCCATGCCCATCCTTCCCCTGCCGCAGTTCGAGGCCGACCTGGAAGCCGACCGTGCCGCGCACGCCAAGATGGCCCCGCCCCGGACCGTCGTCGTCCGCTTCGGCAGGATGCGCCTCATCGGCGAGTTCCCCTACGACGGCGACGTCAAGCCCGGCTGCGGCACCAAGCTGGTCTGCCGGACGCACCGCGGCACCGAGCTGGCCGAGCTGCTCACGAGCACCTGCCCCAACGGCGGGTGCGGCCACGCCCTGACGCGCCGCGACATGCTGCAGTACTTCGAGAACTCCGGCGGGCGGGACTACCCGTTCTTCCAGGAAGGCCGGGCGCTGCGCATCGCCACCGTGGAGGATCTCAACCACCAGTCGGCCCTGGCGACGCGCGAGGCCGAGCTGCTCCGCGAGGCGCGGCGCGAAGCGGCACGCGTCGGGCTCACGGTCAAGATCGCCGACGTCGAGCTGCTGCTGGGCGGCGAGCGCATCATCGTGCACTTCATGAGCGAGGAGCGCGTGGACTTCCGCCCCCTGGTCATGGAGCTGGCCGCGATCTGGAAGAGCCGGATCGAGATGCACCAGGTCGGCGCCCGCGACGAGGCCCGCCTGACCGCCGACTACGAACGCTGCGGCCAGCACTGCTGCTGCAAGCAGTTCCTCAAGGTGCTCAAGCCCGTGCCCATGAAGAACGCCAAGGTGCAGAAGGCCACGCTCGATCCGCTGAAGATCTCGGGCCGCTGCGGCCGGCTGATGTGCTGCCTCCGGTACGAGGAATCGACGTACGACGACCTGCGCAAGAACCTGCCGCACAAGAAGACGCCGGTGCGCACCCCCTCGGGCACGGGCATCGTGATCGACTCGCAGATCCTCACGCAGCTGGTGCTCGTGCGGCTCGATGCGTCGGGCGAGGATGTTGCGTTCCCTGTTGAATCGATCGAGCGCATCGACCCGCGCAAGGCGCCGCCGCCCGACGCCGAGGCCGAGGACAAGGGCGACGATGGGCCCGGCGATGCGGCGCCCGGAACTCCCGCGGCCCCTTCGGGGACCGCCGGCCGGACCGATCAACGTGCCCAGCCGGGCCAATCAGGCCCGCAGCGCGCCCAGCCGCCCCGCGCCGGGCCACGCCCCGGCGGCCCCGGCGGGCCCGGCGGCTCCGGCGGTCGCCGCGGCGGAGGTGGTGGGGGTGGTGGCGGTGGGGGCGGTGGGGGGCGCGGCGGCCCACGCGATCGCCCCGCCGGCCCCAAGGGCGGCGATCGGCGAGACGGCGGCGACCGGGGCGGTGGACCGCGTCGCGTTGATCGAAGCGACACGGGCCGGCCAGACCCGGACCGGCCCGACGGTGCCCAGCCGCCGGGCGGCGATCGGCCGGCCGGTCCCAACGGTCCGACCGACGATGGCCGCGGGCCAGGCGATTCGGGCCGCCAGGCGTGACCGCGCAAGGGTCGTTGGCCCGTTCGTCCCGGGATTCTCTGCAGTTGTATTCGGCGAGCTGACCGCCGCAACGCTTCGGCGTCACGCACGATGAAATGGTGCCGCGGGAGATCGTCAGCGCCGGCAA
>JAEUIX010000150.1 GCA_016794945.1 Phycisphaerae bacterium | reverse complement strand
CAGGAGGCCGAAGAGGGTGGCAAACTTGATGACGGGGTTCATGGCGACCGAGGAGGTGTCCTTGAAGGGGTCGCCGACGGTGTCGCCGACGACGGTGGCGGCGTGGAGGTCGGTGCCCTTCATCTTGAGCTCGGTCTCGACGACCTTCTTGGCGTTGTCCCAGGCGCCGCCGGCGTTGGCCATGAAGATGGCCTGGAAGAGGCCGAACAGAGCGGTGGAGAGGAGGAAGCCGATGAAGAAGAACGGCTCGTAGAAGGCGAAGGCCAGGGTGGAGAAGAACACGCCCAGGAAGATGTTGAACATGCCGGCCTGGGCGTAGCGGGTGCAGATGGCGACGACCTTGCGGCTGTCCTCGACGCTGGCCTTGGTGGCGCCCTCGAGCTTGATGTTGGCCTTGATGAACTCGACGGCGCGGTAGGCGCCGGTGGTGACGGCCTGGGTGCTGGCGCCCGTGAACCAGTAGATGAGCGCGCCGCCGGCGATGAGGCCGAGCAGGAACGGCGGGTGCATGATCGAGAGCTTGTCGAGGTTGATGGTCAGGCCGCCGGTGAGCGCGACGATGATCGAGAAGATCATGGTCGTGGCGCCGACGACGGCGGTGCCGATGAGCACGGGCTTGGCCGTGGCCTTGAACGTGTTGCCGGCGCCGTCGTTCTCTTCGAGGAACTCCTTACCCTTCTCGAACTCGGGTGCGAAGCCGAACTGCTGCTGGATCTCGCCCTTGATGTTGGGCACCGACTCGATGGTGGAGAGCTCGTAAACGCTCTGGGCGTTATCGGTGACGGGGCCGTAGCTGTCGACGGCGATGGTGACCGGGCCCATGCCCAGGAACCCGAAGGCGACCAAGCCGAAGGCGAAGACCGCCGGGGCGACCATGATCAGGCACTTGCCCGTTTCGTCGTGCGGGAAGGCGAGGCTGACGTAGTACGCCACGCCCATGAGGATCATGATCGCGATGCCGAGCCAGTACGCCGAGAAGTTGCCGGCGACGAGGCCGGACAGGATGTTGAGCGATGGGCCGCCCTGCTCGGAGCTCTTGACGACCTCGCGGACGTGCCGGCTTTCGGTGCTGGTGAAGACCTTGACCATCTCGGGGATGATCGCGCCGGCGGCGGTGCCGCAGGTGATGATGAGCGAGAGCTGCCACCACAGGTCGGTGTACTCCTTGCCGCCCATGGTGAACGACGGGATGAGCACCCAGCTGGCCAGGAACGTCAGGGCGATCGAGAGGCCCGAGGTGATGAAGACCAGGCTGGTCAGCGGCTTCTCGAAGTTCATCCGCGGGGCGTTGGCGTACTTGGACTTGGCCAGCGCCTCGTTGATGAAGTAGGCCACGCCGGAGGCGATCACCATGATGATGCGCATCATGAAGATCCAGACCAGCAGCTTCACCTGCACCGCGCCGGCGGCGGCGGTGGCGGCGGCCATCTGGTCGGCCGTCGCCGTTGCCGACGTCACGCCCGAGGGCAGGAACAGGCTCGGCATGATCGCCAGGAGGATGAACGAGATGAGCGCCACGCCGGTGACGCCGTAGGTCTCGAAACCGTCGGCCGACGGGCCGACCGAGTCGCCGGCGTTGTCGCCAACGCAGTCGGCGATGACGCCGGGGTTGCGGGCGTCGTCCTCCTTGATGCGGAAGACGATCTTCATCAGGTCCGAGCCGATGTCGGCGATCTTGGTGAAGATGCCGCCGGCGATGCGCAGGGCCGCAGCGCCGAGCGACTCGCCGATCGCGAAGCCGATGAAGCACGGCCCGGCCAGGTTGCTGGGCAGGAACAGCAGGATGCAGAGCATGATCAGCAGCTCGACCGAGATGAGCATCATGCCGATCGACATGCCCGCCTTGAGCGGGATGGCGTAGCAGGGATAGGGCTTGCCCTTGAGGCTGGCGAACGCCGTGCGGCTGTTGGCGAAGGTGTTGACGCGGATGCCGAACCAGGCCACGCCGTACGAGCCGGCGATGCCGACCAGCGAGAAGAGCAGGATGATCGCGACGCGGTCCAGCGGCATGCCGCTGCCGACGGTCTTGGTCACCGGGTCCTCGTAGGGGATCAGCACGCCGAAGTAGGCGCCGACGACCGCCGCGATGAAGACCCACAGCAGCAGCAGGAACTTGCCCTGCTGGAGCAGGTACGCCTTGCAGGTCTCGTAGATCAGCTCCGAGACGTCGAGCATGCTCTTGTGCACCGGCATGGCGCGGAGCTGGCTGAAGATGATGCCGCCGAAGATGAGTCCGAGCACCGAGACCACGATGCCGGCCATCAGCAGGTTGTGCCCGGAAAGGCCACCCACGAACTCGACCTTGATGGTCTCGTTCTTCAGGTCGGGCATCACCAGGTTGGCCTCGCCGCCGGGCTTGTGGCCGCCGTCGGCCGCTCTGGCGATCGCGGGCGCGAAGCCGGCGGTCAGGAGGGCGGCGAGCACGAGCATCGCCACGCGGGCGGGAACCAGACGTTGCACGAGGGCGTCCAGGTGTCTTGTCACTGGCGAATCTCCCGGATGGATCGGAAGGGGGCGGAAGCGGTGATACCCAACGCCGCGCCGTCCTGTCAAGCGCGGAAGGGGCGTGGACGGTGCCGGCCCGAGCGGGCCGGGGAAATCATGGGATCGCGAGGCCGGTGAAGGCTCAGCCGCGGCTCTTGCGCGACTCGCGCTGCGGGGCCATGTCGCCCATGGCCTCGCGGATGCGCCGGGCGATGCCCTTGCGCATGTCGCGCCGGCGCCGCTCCGAGGGCTTCTCGTAGTATTCCTTGCGCTTGATGTCCTTGGTGAGGCCTTCCTTTTCGCACAGCTTCTTGAAGCGGCGAAGCATCTGGTCCGTCGACTCGCCGCCCCGTGCTTTGACTCGGATCGCCATGACAGTGAATCTCGCTGAGTGAAAGGGATTTGTCCGGTTTCTCGCGGGCGGAAGTAAAGGCCCGGCGCGGTGCCGGATCAAGTGGCGCGGCGGGGGCCGGCGTCGGCGGCGGTGCAACGGACCCGGGATCCGGTAGGATCGGCCCATGCGACAGTGCTTTGGACGGGTTCTGTGGGGACTGCTCGGGTCGGCGTTGATGGCCGGCTGCACCCAGACGCAGACGTACACCGTTGGGCAGACCGACGTCCAGGCCGTCTGGTCGCTCGGCAATCTCTCGGTCGACGTGGCGCCGGTGCGGGGCGGAACGGCGACGCTGGTCGCGGCGGCCGAAGCGGCGCTGGCGGGGCGCGGCTACGTGCAGCGGTGGAGGGCCAGCACGTCAACCGACCCGGTGGTCGTTCGGGCGCGACGCGCCGGGGCCGGACTGGACGAGGCGACGGTCTCGCTGCACGCGGGCGTTCGGTCGACGACGATCGAGGTGCGGGTCGGGGTGTTCGGCAACCAGGACGAAAGCCGCGAGATCCTGTCGGACATGCTGGGGCGGCTGGGGTACTGACGTCCCGGCGGATCGTGGTCTGACGTTGAGATCGCCCGGGCCACGTACGATCGGGGGCGATGAGCGTCGGCGGCGCACGCACAACGGGTTGGGCGGGATCTCGGGCGGTGCCTCGGCCCAAGCTGCCGGGCCGGCTGCTGGCGGGCATGCGGATCCGCAAGAAGCTGATCTTCCTGCACACGTTCTTCTCGCTGGTGCTGGCAGGGATCCTGCTGACCGCCGTGTGGCCGGCGATCACGCGGGTGGTTCAGCAGGCCGAGTTTCACGAGGCGCGGTTCGCGTTGTCGGTGGCGCTCGGACGGATCGAGCAGTTGCGGGCCGAACGCCCCGGGGAGCCGTTCGACGCCGACGCGGCGCTGTCGGCGATCAACGCGGCGCTGCCGGAAGGCGTGAGCATCCTGCGCGGGCCGCTGGAACGGTTCGGGGTGAGCCCGGAAGCCGTGGCGGCGCAGGGTGCCGGCGCCTTCACCACCGCCACGCTCGCCGACGGCACCGAGGCCCCGTTCGCGGTCGACCCGGCGGATCGCTCGGGGTACGTCGCGACGGCCCGGCTGGACGAGGCCCGCGCCGGGGTGAAGCGGTTGCTGTGGATGATGACCTTCGCGCTCCTGGGCATCTACGGGCTGATCGCCGTGGCGCTGGAAGTGTTCATCCTTCCGGAGCACGTGTACCAGCCGATCCAGCGGCTTCTGGAAGCGGACCGTGCGGTGCGTGAGAACGACCGCGGGCGGGAGCTCATCCCCGCGACGGCGATGCCGGCCGATGAGATCGGCGAGATCATGCGATCGCGCAACCAGACGGTCGAGGCGCTCCGCGCCCACGAGCAGGCGCTGGCGGGCGCGCTGCGCCAGCTCGAAGAGGCGGCGACCGACCTGAAGCGAAAGAACCACCTGCTGGAGGCCGCGCGACGGAACCTGGCCGACGCCGACCGGCTGGCGAGCCTGGGGATCATGTCGGCGGGCCTGGCCCACGAGTTGAACACGCCCCTGGCGGTGATCAAGGGACTCGTGGAACGGCTGGCCTCGTCCCCCGAGCAGCGGCTGGATCCGGCCGAATCTGCCCTGCTGTTGCGGGTGGTGCAGCGGCTGGAGCGGCTCAGCGACAGCCTGCTGGACTTTGCCAGGGTGCGGCCGCCCGAGAGCCGCATCGTCGCGGTGCGCCCGCTGGTGGACGAGGCCTGGACGCTGGTGCGCCTCGACCGGGAAGCTCGGGGCCTGGAGTTCGTCAACTCGGTCGCGGCCGATGTTCTGGTCCGGTGCGATGCCGACCGCATCGTGCAGGTGCTGGTGAACCTTCTGCGCAACGCCGTCGACGCCTGTGGCGGAGCTACGGGCCGCATCGAGGCCGCGGCCAGGATCGTGCGGAAGGACGATGCGCGGTGGCTTTCGCTGACGGTCAGCGACACCGGCCCGGGGCTGGACCCGGCGATCGTGGAGCGGCTATTCGAGCCGTTCGCCAGCACGCGTCTGGATGCCCGTGGCACGGGGCTGGGCCTTGCGGTCAGCGAGGGGATCGTCCGTGAGCACGGCGGCCTGCTTCTGGCCCGGAATCGCGCCGAAGGATCGGGCGCGGTGTTCGAGGTGCTGCTGCCGGGGGAACCTTCGGGCAACGACGATGGAGCGCCGGAGACGCTCTCCGGTGTTTCGGCGGCGTGAAACGAAAAAGGCCCGGATTGCTCCGGGCCTCTCTCTCGGTGTCTCGTGGCGGGGCGCCGCGGTTACTTGACGATCTTGATCTCGGTGACCACGCCCTTGCTGGTCGCCTCCATCGCGCCGGTCGTCTTGCTCTCCATCTTCAGCACGGTGCCGGGGACCTCGTCGCTGGTCCAGACCTTGGCGATGGACTTCATGCCGTTCTGCTCGGTGGTCGTCTCGGTCCACTTGGCCTTGTACTTCTTGCCGGCGACCTCGATCTCCTCCTCGCCGGTCTTGGGCTTGGGGGCCTTCTCGTCGGTCTTGGTCTCGGCCGGCTTCTCGATCTTGGCGGGCACGTCGCGCTTCTGCGCCGGCATGTCCATCTTCTGGCCGCCCGCGTCGATGGTCATGACCGTCTCGAGCACGACCTTGTCGCCGGTGACTTCGACCAGCTTGGTCGTCATCGACATCGAGGACTTGTTGCCGGCGGCCTCCGAGTCGGTCTTCATCGTCACGGACGTGCCGGCCTTGTACGCCGACCACTGCTTGTACTCGGGGTTGTCGATCTTGTCGGCGGCGAGCACGGGGCTGACGCAGCAGACGATCGCGGCGACGGGGAGGAACAGACGGTTCATGGATACCTCTTTCGTGTGGGCCTTGGTTCGAGTTGGAGTTCCGTGCCGCGCGGGGCCCCCGGCGGCTTCGGAAGGGCGGATCGTTGCACGGCGACTGTCGCCCGTCAACGGGCGGTGCGACGCTCCGGCAGCGACCCCCGGGTTCGCGGTGTGTTCGCGGACGGGGTTTGCCCGGATTCAGTGCGACGAAAGGGGATCCCGCGGCCAATCGGCCGCGCCGTGCACCGGTTGTTCACCGCTGCGCGATCGGGGTGTACGGGGCGGCGTGGGGGCCGATGTACTCGGCGTCGGGGCGGAACAGGCGGTTGCCCTCGAGCTGCTCGATGACGTGCCCGCTCCAGCCGGCGATGCGCGACAGCGCGAACATGGGGGTGAACAGGTCGAGCTGCAGGCCGATGCAGTGGTAGGTGGTGGCGGAGTAGAAGTCGACGTTGGGGTAGATGCCCTTGGCGGCCTTCTCGCGGAGCATGACCTGCTCGATGGCCTGCGACTTCTCGTAGAGCGGGGTGTTGCCGGTGTCGGTGGCGAGCTGCTTGGCGAGCGTCTTGAGGTAGGTGGCGCGCGGGTCGTACGCCTTGTAGACGCGGTGGCCAAAGCCGGCGATCTTGTCCTTGCGCTCCAGCTTGCCCTGGATGTACCCCTCGGCGGCGGCGACCGTGGGGATTTCGTTGAGCATCTTCATCACGTCTTCGTTGGCGCCGCCGTGCAGCGGCCCGCGGAGCGAGCCGATGGCCGCGGTGATGGCCGAATAGACGTCGGACATCGTGCTGATGACGACGCGGGCGGAGAATGTTGAGTTGTTCAGTCCGTGGTCGGCGTGCAGGATCATGCAGGCGTCGAAGGCCCGCGCCATGGTCGGCGTGGGTTCCTTGCCGTTGAGCATGTAAAGGAAATTGGCGGCGAAGGACAGGTCGGCCCTGGGAGCCACGGGCGCCAGCCCGCGCCGCTGGCGGTCGAACGCCGCGACGATCGCGGGCGTGGAGGCGAGGATGTTCAGCGCCTTGACGCGGGCCGAGGGCACGTCGTTGCGGTTGGGCTCGGGGTCGAACATCGCCAGGGCCGAGACCATGGTCCGCAGCATGTGCATGGGCTGGGCGGCGGTCGGCAGGCCCGCGAGCATCTTCATGGCGGCGCCCGGGGGGGCGTAGCGTGCCCGCAGGTCCGCGTTGAACGCCGCGAGTTCATCGGCCTTGGGAAGGCGCTTGTTCCAGAGCAGGAAGGTGGTTTCCTCGAACGTCGAATGGCGAGCCAGATCGTCGATCGGGATGCCGACGTACTCGAGAACGCCCTTCTCGCCGTCGATGAACGACATGCGCGTTTCGGCGGCGACGATTCCCTCAAGACCCTTGGAAGTCAGCGGCATGGCGTGGCTCTTTCCAGACCCCGGAGTCGGCGTGCGTGGTTCGACCCGGCGCCGAAGCGACCGGGCCCCCTGCGGGGAGGCGGAGTTTAGGCCCGGCCGGGCCCTTCTGTCGGGCACAAATCCGGGTCCGGGACGTACCATCGGCCCGTGCTGATCCCCATCGGTACGGACCGACCGCAGCGCCGACGGCCGCTCGTCAACACGAGTCTGGTCTTCGTGAATCTCGTGGCGTTCATGGCGTCGAGCTACCTGGGGCGCACCGATCCGGCCGGCGCCCAGCAGCTGCTCGAGGCGATGGCCCTCGACCCCGAGCACCCCCGGGCGGCCACTCTGTTCACCTACGCGTTCCTCCACGCCGACTTCTTCCACGTCCTGGGCAACATGGTCGTGCTCTGGGTCTTCGGCGCGAGCGTCGAAGACCGCTACGGGCACCTCGGCTATCTGACCTTCTACCTCGCCGGGGCGGCGGCGGCGGGCGGAGTTCACTGCGCGCTGGAGCGGGGGCCGGTGATCGGCGCTTCGGGGGCGGTGGCGGCGGTGACGGGTGCGGCGCTGGTGTTCTTCCCGCGGACGCACGTGCGCTGCCTGGTGTTCTTCTTCGTGATCGGCGTGTTCGCGATCCCGGCGTGGTGGTTCATCGCGTTCGCCATCGCCAAGGACATCTACCTGACCGGCGCCGGCAAGTCCGGCAACATCGCGACATGGGCGCACCTGGGGGGGTACGCCGCCGGCGTCGGCGTCGCGGTGTTCCTGCTTTCGACACGCCTGCTGCCGCGCGAATCGTGGGACCTGCTGGCGATCGTGCGGCACGCCGAACGGCGGCGGCAGATCCGCGAGGCCGTGGTGGTCCGCGAGAAGGCCGAGCGTTCGGCCGCGGCCCAGGAGCCGTCGCCCGAGAGCGTCCGCCTGGCCGAGCTCCGCGAGCGGTGCGCACGACGCCTGGGCGAGGGCGACATCGCCGCCGCCGCCGGCGCGTACGAGGCCCTGCTGGCCGGCGCGGGTGACGGGCCCGGCGCGGCCCTCAGCAGGCGGCACCAGATCGACCTGGCCAACGCCCTGTTCGCCGCGGGGGCACACCGATTGGCCGGCGCGGCCTACGAGCGGTTCGCGCGCGCGTACGCCGCCGACCCCGAGGCCCCGCGGGCGTGGCTGATGGTGGCGCTGATCGCGACGCGGTACACCGGCGAACCGGCGCGGGCCGCCGCGGCCCTGGACGCCGCCGAGCCGCGCCTGCGCGATGCGGAGCTGGACGCCCTGGCCAAGTCGTTGCGGGCGGCCGCGCCCCGCGCGGGTCTCGGGGGGTGATTCAACCGGCCGGCGGCGGAGCCTCGATCGACGCGAGGGCGTCGGCGAGGCCGCGGACGGAATCCTCGGGCGACTGGTGTCGCGAGATCACGGTGAAGTCCGCCAGCGACTGGTAGAGCTCGTGGCGCTGCGCCAGCAGCGAGCGCACCTCCTCGGCGGCGCTGAGGCCGGTCAGCGCGGGCCGGTCACCGGGCGCCGTGAGCCAGCGGGCCGCGAGCACTTCCGCCGGCGCGAACAGGTAGAGCACCACAGCGCCCGCGGCCTTGGCGCGGGCCAGATGCTCCGGGGCTCCGGGCGCCGTTGGCGTGCCGCCGCCAAGGGCGACGACGGCCGTTGGGCCGCTGGCGAGTCCGTCGACGATGCTCGCCAGCGCGCGGGCCTCGATCCGGCGGAACTCCGACTCGCCCAGGGCGCCGAGCGCCGCGCCGGCGGAGGGGTGGCCCGACAGCCGCGCCGTCTCGTCGTCGAGCTCGATGAACCGGGCGCCCCGGCGCGCGGCCAGGAGCGGTCCCAGCGTGCTCTTGCCCGAGCAGCGCAGGCCCATCAGGATGACGCTCGCGGAACCCATCGCCGGGTCGGGGCAAAGGAACGTCGCGGTGCGCTCAGGCGCGGCTGAGGTACGAACCGTCGGCGGTCGAGATCTTCACCGTCTCGCCGATCGAGATGAAGTCGGGCACGCGTGTCTTGAGGCCCGTCTCCATCTCCGCGTCCTTCTGCACGTTGGTGACCGTGGCCTTCTTGACGCCGGGCGTCGTGTCCTTCACCGTGAGCTCCACCGACGCGGGCAGCTCGATGAGGATGGGCCGGCCGTCGTGCAGCAGCACAATGGTCTTGGCGTTGGGACGGAGGTACAGCAGCGACTCGCCCAGCACGGCCGCGGACACCGTGTACTGTTCGTACGACTCGGTGTCCATGAAGACCGCGTCCTTGCCCTCGGGGTACAGGTACTCCATCTCGCGCCGATCGATCTCGATCACTTCCAGGTCGTCCGAGGAGCTCAGGCGCTTCTCGATGATCTGGCCGGTGAGGATGTTGCGGAGCTTGAGCTGGATGAACGCGCGCAGGTTGCCGGGCGTGCGGTGCTCGAAGTTCGTGATGACGAACAGCTTGCCGTCCATCTTGACGCCGTAGCCGGGGCGGAGTTCGGTGGCCTTCATGCGCGGGTCCTCGGTCGCTGAGTGATTCGGTCGGTGTTCGGTGGTCCGGACGTCCCGGGGTCGTCAGTCTAGACCGTGCCCGGCCGTGGGCCAATCGACAGAGGGTCACGATCGTTCAGGCGCGTGCCCATCCGGCCGATAACTCCGTCAGTCCGCCCCGAGCCCACGGGCGGGCCCGCCAGGGAGCCGACCCATGACCGACATCTACCGGCTGCTGCCCCAGGTGATGGCGACGGCGTCGGCCCGCGTGGTCGTTGAACTGGGCGCGCACCGCGGCGAAGACACGATGCGGCTTCGGGCGACGTTCCCCAATGCGCGCCTGTATTCGTTCGAGCCGGACCCCCGCAACATCCACGCGATGCGGCAGAGCGGCGTCGCCGCGTTCACCACGCTGATCGAGGCCGCCGTCAGCGACCGCGACGGCGAAGCGCCGTTCCACCTTTCGTCGGCGGACCTGCAGGGCGCG
>JAEUIX010000142.1 GCA_016794945.1 Phycisphaerae bacterium | reverse complement strand
AGCCCCCAGGTGCGCAGGCGCGGGTTCCACCGTCGCAGCCGGGCCAGGGCCAGCTCAACCTGCACCCCGCGTTTGGACCCGATCAGCTCGTGCCACTCGTCGACCACCACGCAGCGGAGCGACGCCAGCGACGCGCGCGCGTCGGGGTACGACAGCAGCAGGCTGAGGCTCTCGGGCGTGGTGACGAGCGCCGTGGGCAGCCGGCGCCGCTGGCGTGCCTTGAGCGAGGCCGGGCTGTCACCGGTGCGCCGCTCGACCGTCCAGGGCAGCCCGAGATCATCCACCGGCGCCCGCAGCGCCCGGGCCGTGTCGCCCGCCAGCGCCCGCAGCGGCGTGACCCACATCACCGTCAGCGGGCACGCCCCGTCCCGGCGCCGGTGCCGCGCCGCGCCGGCGTGCTCGCTCAGGTACTCCCCCACCGGCCCCAGCCACGCGGCCTGCGTCTTGCCCATGCCCGTGGGCGCATGGATCAGGCCGCTGTCCCCGGCGCGGTACGCCTCCCACGCCCGCCGCTGGAACTCGAACGGTTCCCACCCCTGTTCCGCGTACCACGATTCGATCCGACCGTTCATGCTGCCCTCGCCCATCGGCGATGCGCCGCCATCAGAACCCGGCCGCCGCCAGCCACGCCGACGGGCTCTGCTCCAGCGCCCGCGCGATGTCCACCAGCGACTCCATGCTCGGCATGTGCGCCCCGCGCTCGATCGACGACAACTGGCTCACCGACACGCCGCTGGCCTCCGACAGGTCCTTCAGCGTCCACTCGCGCGCCGTCCGCGCCACGCGGATCTGCCGCCCCAGCTCCGCGCGCAGCCGGTCCTGCGGGCGCTGGCCCAGCCCGAAGGCCGCCGCCGCCTCCGCCAGCGTCCGGCGCAGCTGATCGGTCGAGAACGGCTTGGCCAGGTAATCGAACACGTCCTGCCGGAACGTCTCCCGCATGGAGTCCATCGTCGGGTACCCCGTCACGACGATCACGCACAGCCGCGCCCAGCGCCGCCGCAGTTCCTTCAGCACGTCCTCGCCGCTGTGCCGGCCCATCTTGATGTCAAGCAGCACCACGTCCGGCAGCCGCCCCTCGCACGCCGCGAAGAACTCCTCCGGCGTGCCCACGGCGCGCACCTCGTGCCCGTCGCCCTCCAGCACCGAGACGATGTACTGGCGGAAATCGGCGTCGTCGTCCAGCGCGACGATCGACAGCGGAGCGCTCTGGGCCGGCGGTTCGGTCATCGCGCGTGCTCCCGTCGGCCGGCTCGCCGCCGCTTCAGTTGCCCGCCGGCGCTTTGGCCGGCGCTTCGGCCGGCTTGCCCACCGGCTCGCCGCCCTTCACGAACACGATGATCGGCGCCGTCTTCTCATACACCACCAGCTCCCCCGACACCAGCTTGGCCGTTTGCTCGTTCCCTTCGCCCGACTTCACCTTCAGCTCTCCCGTCGCCGCGTCGAACGTCCAGGTCCCGGTGCCGATCGATCCGCGCGGCTCCAGCGTGCGGCAGGTCTTGTCGGCGTTCAGCGTGATCCGCGCCTCGCCCGCCCCCGAGATCATGTCGATCATCAGCCCGTGCCCCTGGATCTCCGACTGCCGCTTCTCCTCGGTGTCCAGCGATTTCTCACCCTTGGCCCACGCCGAGAACACCGCCTTGCTCCGGTCTTTGCTGAACGTCCACGTCCCCACCGGCGAGCCGCCCCCGCCGGCGTCGCATCCGCCCGCGGCCAGCGCCCCCACCACCATCGTCGCCAGTACCGCCACGCTCAAAATTCTCTGGAACATTCAATACTCCCGTGTGACCCGCCCGAGTGCCGACGGCCAGCATAGCACCGGCGGCGAACCGCTCAGGCTTGCCCGGGTTCCCAGGTCGGTTCACCCAGTCGGCCCGGAACAACGCCGGTCGCCCTCCCGCCCCGCGCTAGACTTGACCACACCCCGTTCCGGAGCGCCCCATGTCAGCCGCCGCACCCGCAGCCAAGCCCACCTCCGCCGCCAAGTCCGACGCCGCCACCGCCTTCGCCCGCGGCCTCGAGGGCGTCATCGGCGGGCAGACGTCCGTCTGCTCCATCGAGCAGGACAAACTCATCTACCGCGGGTACGAGATCCACGACCTGGCCGCCCACGCCACCTTCGAGCAGGTCGCCTTCCTCCTGCTCGAAGGCCACAAGCCCTCGGCCGACGAGCTGGGCAGATTCAAGAAGGAGATCGTCGCCGAGCGTGCGATCCCCGCGTCGGTGGCCAAGTTCCTGACCGACGCCGCCCCGCAGCTCAAGGCCGGCATCGCCGTCCCCATGGACGTGCTCCGCACCGCCGTCGGTCTGCTCGGCCACCAGGACCCCGACTGCCAGGACAACTCGGCCGCGGCGAACCTCCGCAAGTCCAAGCGCCTGCTGGCCCGCATTCCGACCATCATCGGGCACATGCAGAACGCGATCGACGGCCGGCCGTTCGTTCAGCCCGACGCCTCGCTCGACCACGCCGCGAACCTGCTGTTCATGATGACCGGCCGCAAGCCCACGGCCGAGGAAGCCCGCGTCATCGACGTCTCGCTCATCCTCTACGCCGAGCACGAGTTCAACGCCAGCACCTTCACCTGCCGCGTCATCGCCGGCACGCTGTCGGACATGCACGGGGCCGTCTGCGGCGGCATCGGCGCGCTCAAGGGCCCGCTGCACGGCGGCGCCAACGAGATGGCGATGGAGATGCTCAAGGAGATCTTCGCCTCCGTCGGCGAGGCGGGCATCGGCACGCCGAAGGTGGACGCCTGGATGGAGCAGGCCTTCGCCAGCAAGCGCAAGCTCATGGGCTTCGGCCACCGCGTCTACAAGAACGGCGACCACCGCGCCGGCATCCTCCACGCGCTGGGCCGCAACCTGGCGACGCGCCTCGGCGGCACGCCCGGCGGCCTGGCCGCCACGCGCTGGTTCGACCTCGGCGAGCAGGTGCAGAAGATCATGCTCACCAGGAAGAACATCCACCCCAACGTGGACTTCCCCTGCGGCATGACCTACTTCGTCATGGGCATCCCCGTGCCCCAGTACACCCCCATCTTCGTCGCCGCGCGGATCACCGGCTGGTGCGCCCACATCATGGAGCAGCACGCCGACAACCGCCTCATCCGCCCGCTGAGCATCTACACCGGTCCGGCCGAGCGCCGGTGGAACTCCTGAGCCACGCCCCCGCCCGGGCCATCGGCTCGGAAACGCTCAGCCCCGGTCACGCCGTCCCCTGCCGTTTCGGCAGGCCGAGGCGCCCGCCGGACCCCCCTCGGCACGCTTTCATCCCCGCACCCCACACCCGTCGGGCCCGATTCACCCCCTCCCCCCTCCGGGAAGACGCCCGCCGGCCGGGCCCCGCGTTGGCATCGCCCTTGCCTACCGCATTCGCAGCGCGGCCGTCCGGTTCCGTCCGACAGCCCGCCCGGTGAACCGGGGCCCAACCGCCCCCGCCGGCCAGGAGCAACCCATGTCCAAGATCATCGGCATCGACCTCGGCACCACCAACTCGGTCGTCTCCATCATGGAAGGCGGCCAGCCCAAGGTGCTGATCAACACGTCCGGCTCCCGCATCACCCCCTCGGTCGTCGCGTTCACCGACAAGGGCGAACGCCTCGTCGGCCAGCCCGCCAAGCACCAGCAGGTCACCAACCCGCGCAACACCATCTACTCCATCAAGCGGTTCATGGGCCGGCGCCTCGCCGAGGTCTCCAGCGGATCGGACACCGGCTACGGCAAGGCCGGCAACGAGGCCTCCAAGGTGCCCTACACCATTGTGGGCACCGGCGATGAGTTCGTGAAGGTCAAGGTCAACCAGGGCGAGTTCACGCCCCAGCAGATCTCCGCCTTCATCCTGCAGGACCTCAAGAAGACCGCCGAGGACTACCTCGGCGAGAAGGTCGATCGCGCCGTCATCACCGTCCCGGCCTACTTCAACGACGCCCAGCGACAGGCCACCAAGGACGCCGGCGAGATCGCCGGCCTCAAGGTCGAGCGCATCATCAACGAGCCCACCGCCGCGGCCCTGGCCTACGGCCTCGACAAGAAGAAGAACGAGAAGATCGCCGT
>JAEUIX010000123.1 GCA_016794945.1 Phycisphaerae bacterium | reverse complement strand
CCGACGTCGTCGTAGCCGGTGATCGACTGGTCGACGCGCATCGGCCCGCCGAGGATGATGTCGGAGTTGATCGTGCCCTTGTCGCCGGGCGACTTGAAGGCGGGCAGGTCGATGGTCCCGCGGTTCGACGGGTTGACCGTCGTATCCAGGGCGACCGTGGGGTAGATGTACGCGTTCAGCGGGCGGTTCCCCGGGGCCACGTCGTACGCCACGCCGTTCCAGCGGACGTCGTTGTACTTGCCGCCCATGGCCCACGCGCAGATGACCCAGCCGCCGTTGACGTTCTGCACCAGCGGGAAGGGGAGCTGGTCCTTGAAGTCCAGCCGGTAGGACCCCATCGCCCCGGAGATCTGCCGCACGTTGCTCAGCGACACGCTCAGGCGGCTTGCCTGGCGCGCCTTGCCCAGCGCGGGCAGCAGAATGCCCACCAGCAGCGCGATGATCGCGATGACCACCAGCAGTTCGATCAGAGTGAATCCGCCGCGACGAAATTTCATGGTCCGCTCCGTTTCACGTACCGCCGCGCCCGGCCCGGCCGGCACGCGGTCCACCACACCGTTGAACTTCACTTGAGCACCCCAGGGGCACGTTCCACCCCGGGCGCGTTGGGCGCCGGCGGGGGCGGCGGCGCCCCCTCCTGCGTCACTTCGGTCGAGGGGCCCGCCGGCGTGCCGGGCACCGGTTCGGGTTTGAGCAACTGCCAGGCGATCAGCACCACACCCAGCCCGAGGCAAACCGACGCAGTGATCAGCGTCACGCGCTTGCGCTGGTCTTCGGGCATGTCGCGATAAGTGTCCAACAGGCTCATGCAGCGCTCCGTGCCGGCCGCGTACTCGCCGCGGGGCTTGGCCCCTGAATCGGCGGGCTCCGCGGCGGGTCGCGACGTTAGGCCGTCCGCTTGCCCGAATGGGCTGTCGCCACCGCGGCTGTTTGCTGACCCTCTTTTCGGGATTTGGGGGGACCCAGTTCCACGCCGATCACCCGATTGCCAGTCGGCCGCTTCCGATTCTCAGCAAGATCACCCCAAACAAGGTGGCTCGCTCCACCAGCGAGGCGATCTCGACCCACTCCTCGGTGGTGTGCAGACCTCCGCCGCGAACTCCGAGCGTGTCGATCGTCGGCAGGCCCGCCGCCTGCAGGTTGTTGCCGTCGCAGACGCCCGCCGTGCGGGCGAACGGGAGCGGCCTGCCCAGATCCTCCGAAGCACCCCGGGCGAGCAACCCGAGTTGCTCGACAGCGCCGTTCATGGGCTTGGCAGGACGGTTCAGTGTGCTGGTCACCGCCACGTGCGGAAGTCCATCGCGGGCGAGTTGGGCCAATTGCCGCTCCAGGCTCGCGCCGGCGGAGGGCATCGGGAAACGCACATTACCCCACGCCCACGCCCGGTCCGGCACCACGTTGGGCGGCGTCGTGCATCGAAGCGGGCCGACGTTGACGCACACACCCTCGGCGGGGCGCGACAACCCAGCCGCGGACACGATGCACTCCGCCAGCGCGTTCACGGCCGATACTCCGGCCGCGAAGTCACGCCCGACGTGCGCGGCTCTTCCCCGGCAGTCGATCAGGAACTGGCCGGAACCGCCGCGCTCGATGGCCAGTTCCCCCTTGCTCATGGCCGGCTCGAGCGCCAGGCCGGCGACGTACCGCCCGGAGGCGGCCTCGGCCCGTAAGGCCCGATCCGAGCAGAACGAGCCGGTCTCCTCGTCGCTGTTGAGCATGAAGGTCCATCCGACAGGCTCGCCGCACTCGGCCAGCGCTTCGAGCGCCGCCATGGCGATGACCAGGCCCCCTTTCATGTCGACGCAGCCGGGCCCGGTGGCCGTCGCGCCGCCGGCCGCGATCGAGAGTTGGCGGAAGGAACCATGGGGGTCGTGCACCGTGTCAAGATGCCCGGCAATCAACGCATGGGGCACTCCCGGCGGACCCGCCCTGCGACAGACGAGCGTCGGCGGCGGCCCGTCGGGGGCCGAAGCCGCGCCGGCACGCGACCAGGCATCCAGCCAATCGGGTTTCGGATCGCCCGGGATCAGTTCGCACACGGCCCCCAGATCCCGGCAGCGGGCGGCGAACCGCTCGCGCGATTCGTCCAGCGCCGGGCTGTTGCCCATCCCCGTCGGCAGTCCGACGTGCAGCCGCAGGTCCTCCAGCAGCGAGTCGCGCCGGCGCTCGACGGCTCGTGCGAATTTCAGTTCCCGATCGGACAGGCCCATGACGCGCTCCAACCCACGTTCCCTCCGAGTCATCGGCGGTCGGGCCACTCGCCCTCGAACAACTCTTCGGCCGGTCCGGTCATCAGCACGCTTCCCTGCGGCTCATCCCAGCGAACATCAAGTTCCCCTCCCGGCAGCGTGAGCACGGCCCGGCGGGGGAGCCGACCGGTCACCACCCCGGCGACCAGCACCGCACACGCCCCCGTGCCGCACGCCAGGGTGTAGCCCGCGCCGCGTTCCCAGGTCCGCATGATCGCACGGCCGGGTGACACCACCGCCGCGACGTGAACGTTTACACGGTTTGGAAAAGCCGGGTGCCGCTCGATCGTCGACGGATCTGCCAGCCCGCCCATGCGGGCCACAGCTTCGGGATCGGCTACAAAGCACACCGCGTGCGGATTGCCCATGGAAACGAACGTCCACGCCAGTCCGTCCGCGCCGCTGTGACGGAGATGGAACTCGCCATCGTTGGCCGCTGCCGAAAGGCGCCCGGCATCGACCGGAATTCCAGCCAGATCCAGGATGGGACGTCCCATGTCCACGGTGGCGGCACGCACGCGCCCGGCGCCGTCGAGCTCGCAGGCGATCTCCAGCACCCCCCGCCCGGTCTGCACCCGGAGCGGCCGCCGACGCACACCCAGCCGGTCGTGGGCGAACTTGGCGACGCAGCGCACGCCGTTGCCGCACATCTCGGCCTCCGAACCGTCGGCGTTGAACATGCGCATGCGAACCTCGGCGTCCGGCACCGTCGGCCGGCAGAGCAGGATGATCCCGTCGCCGCCGACGCCGCGGTGACGGTCGCTCATCGCCCGCGCCAGCGCAGGCAGGTCGCTGTACATCTCGATCTGCGGATTCGACACCGCGTCGAGGTAGACGTAGTCGTTCCCGAGGCCGTGCATCTTGACGAACTTCATGGTCGTGCTCGGCGACTCACAGGGGGGGCCACGCCGCCAGCGCAATCGCCGCGGCCGCCGCCGCAGCGCAGGCGATCTTGACCCAGCGTACCTGCCGATCGATCGGGAAGCGGTCCAGCGGCAGGCCGCGCAGGGCCTCGATTCGGCCGATGCGCGTCGCGATGGACCCGTGCCGCCACGAGAACTGCTCTGGCCGGATGTGGTTGATCCGCGCGACGGCGGCGAGCATCGCCGCGGCGGAATCCACCGCCTCGGCAGTGGCGACGCCCTCCCGATCGGACGGGCCCGGGGCCGGATCGCCATCCGGGGCGGTCCTGGAAAGGGCCTGGACCGCGAAGGCGTCTGCCTGCCACTCGAACCGCCGGCTGACGAAGCCGAAGAACACCACGCCCACCAGCAGGCACACCGCCGAGAGGCCCAGCGCCAGCAGGTCGGTCGGGGGTGGTGGCTCGCCAGGCCTGACCGAGAGCAGTCCCGCCCATCGAAGGGCCAGTTCGCCCAGCGCCGCCGTGATCCCGATGGACCCGAGCATCGCGACACCGAGCCAGATCATGTGCCGGCGGCGCACGTGGCCCAGTTCGTGCGCCATGACACCTTCGACCTGTCGTAGAGGCAGTCGCTCGAGCAGCGCGTCGGTCAGCAGCACGATCCTCGTCGCCGGCGCCAGGCCGATCACCGCGCCGTTGAGCATGGTCGAGGCGGTCCGCCAGATCAGCACGCGACCCCGGCGGACACCCGCGGCGCGACAGACCGCCCCAATCCGGTCGCTCAATGGCCCGGACGGCAGACGCT
>JAEUIX010000022.1 GCA_016794945.1 Phycisphaerae bacterium | reverse complement strand
GCACGGCCACCACGACGAGCCCTACCTGACGCCCAAGTCCACGGCCTGGGCGACGATCAAGGATTGGGCCACGACGATCGACCACAAGAAGATCGGCGTGATGTACCTGGTCGCGGTGCTGTTCATGTTCTTCCTGGGCGGGCTGGCTGCGCTGGCCGTGCGCCTGGAGCTGTTCGAGCCGACGCGCACGGCCGTCAACGCCGCGGGCGACGTCACCGGCGTCACCGGCCAGCTCTTCGCGACGGCAACGGCCAAGAGCGTCAACGACGGCAACGACATCTACAACAAGGTCTTCACGCTGCACGGGCTGATCATGGTGTTCCTGGTGATCGTGCCGAGCGTGCCGGCGTCGCTGGGCAACTTCCTGCTGCCGCTGATGCTGGGGGCAAAGGACGTGGCCTTCCCGCGCCTGAACCTGCTGTCGTGGTACGTCTACCTGTTCGGGTCGTTCTTCGCGGTCGCCAGCGCGCTGGTCGGCGGGGTGGATACGGGCTGGACGTTCTACACGCCCTACTCGACGATGACCGAGCCCGGCCACTGGAAGGTGGTCTTCATGATCCTCGGGGCGTTCATCCTGGGGTTCAGCTCGATCCTCACCGGTCTGAACTTCGTGGTGACGGTGCACAAGCTGCGCGCCCCGGGCATGGGCTGGTTCGACATGCCGCTGTTCGTCTGGGGCATCTACGGCGCCGCGATCATCCAGGTGCTGGCGACGCCCGTCATCGGCATCACCCTGCTGCTGCTCATCATGGAGCGGGTGTTCCACATCGGCATCTTCGACCCGCGCCTGGGCGGCGACCCCGTGCTCTTCCAGCACTTCTTCTGGTTCTACAGCCACCCCGTGGTGTACGTCATGATCCTGCCGGGCATGGCGATCCAGAGCGAGCTCATCGCCGTCTTCAGCCGCAAGAAGGTCTTCGGCTACCGCGCCGTGGCGTTCAGCTCGCTGGCCATCGCCGCGATCTCGTTCATCGTCTGGGGCCACCACCTGTTCGCCAGCCAGGGAGAACTGGCCAGCGCGATCTTCAGCGCGCTGACCTTCCTGGTGGCGCTGCCCTCGGCCGTCAAGGTGTTCAACTGGACGGTCACGCTGTACAAGGGCACCATCGACCTCAAGACGCCCATGCTCTACGCGCTGGGCTTCCTCTTCCTGTTCTCGATCGGCGGCCTCACGGGCCTGTTCCTGGGCGCCCTGAACACCGACCTGCACCTGACCGACACCTACTTCATCGTCGCCCACTTCCACTACGTCATGATGGGCGGCACGATCATCGCGTTCATCGGCGGCATCCACATGTGGTGGCCGAAGATGTTCGGCAAGATGTACAACGAGTTCTGGGCCCAGATCGGCTTCTGGCTCGTGTTCATCGGCTTCAACCTGACGTTCTTCCCGCAGTTCATCATGGGTGCCCACGGCATGCCCCGCCGCTACGCCAGCTACGCCGACGAGTTCATCATCTACCACCAGATCTCCACGGTCGGCTCCTGGGTCCTGCTGGCCGGCTTCCTCGTGCACCTGGGCGCGTTCCTGCACTCGCTCGCCGCCGGGCCCAAGGCGCCGCCGAACCCCTGGGGCGGCCTGAGCCTCGAGTGGACCGACGCCGGCAGCCCGCCCACGACCCACAACTTCTCCCACGAGCCGGTCGTCACCCACGGCCCGTACGACTTCGACGACGTCGAGCCCCCGCAGACCCGCAAGGGCGAGTTCCCCATGCCCCCGCCGCTGCCCTCGCGCCAGGTGACCACCATCCGCACCGGCCAGGCCGGCCACTGATCTCCGCCCCGCGCCAACCGACCGACCGCACCAGAGGCATCGCATGAGCACCCTCCCCGCCGACAAGAACCTCACCGGCCTGACGTACGCCGAGTCGTACCGCGCCGCGGAGCACTTCCGCGACCGCGACCACGAGTTCGACGCCGTCAAGTTCGGCGTCTGGCTCTTCCTCAGCACCGAGATCCTGCTGTTCTCGGGGCTGTTCGTCTACTACGGCATCATGCGCATGATGCACCCCGAGGCCTTCATCCACGGCTCCAGCCTGCTCGACTGGCGGTGGGGCCTGCTCAACACCGTCGTGCTGCTCTACTCGTCCTACACCGTCGCCGCCGCCGTTCGCAACGCCCAGATGGGCGAGACCGGCGCCCTCAAGCGGAACATCCTCATCACGTTCTTCTGCGGCCTGGCCTTCCTGGCCATCAAGTTCCTCTTCGAGTACGGGCCCAAGTACGCCGAGGGCAAGCTCCCCGGCATGTTCTACTCCTACGCCGGCTGGGAGAGCCCCTACGAGGTGCACTGGTGGGGCGTCTACTGGGCCGCCACCGGCGTCCACGCCTCGCACGTGATCATCGGCATGGGCCTGTTCCTGTGGCTCTACCTGCGGGCCCGCAAGAACCACTTCGGCCCCCGGCACTACAACGCCGTCGAAGGCGTCGGCCTCTACTGGCACATCGTCGACATCGTCTGGATCTTCCTGTTCCCCATGCTGTACCTCATCCACTGATCCGCCGATCCCCGAACGACCGACCCGCCCAGCGCGAACCACCGACGAGCACGCGAGTTCACCCATGTCCCACGCACACCAGCCGCCCGCCGCCGACGCCGTCGTTGACCTCTACCCGGCCGGCGCCAGCTACTCCCACGGCCACCACGGGCACGTCATCGTGCCCAAGCGCGTCCTGCTGACCGTCCTGGGCGTGCTCATGTTCTTCACCCTGCTGACCGTCGGCGCCGCCCAGGCCGAGCAGTGGATCTCCCACACCTTCGACGTCGTCATTCCCCAGTGGGTCAACGTCGCCGTGGCGCTCTCCATCGCCACCGTCAAGAGCATCATCGTCGTGATGTTCTTCATGCAGCTCAAGTACGACAACCCGATGAACTCCATCGTCGTCATCTTCACCCTCTTCGTGCTGGCGTTCTTCCTCGGCTTCACCGCCATCGACCTCACCAGCCGCGACCGCATCTACCGCGAGAAGATGGACCCCATCGTCGCCGGCGGCACCGGCGGCCTGCCCATCTCCAAGCGCGACGGCAAGGAGACGGCCCTCAACCCCAACGAGTCCATCGCGGCCTTCTCCCGGGCCCGCGTCGAGCGCATCATCGACGAGGCCCTGGCCGCCGGCACCGACATCACCGACAAGGCCGCCGCCAAGTACCAGGACCACCGCATGCACGAGATCCTGGAACTCCGCGAGGAGGGCAAGGCCCTGCCGAAGGAACTCGCCGCCCACGCCGACAAACTGCTGCAGGGAGCCGCCGCGCTCGAGAAGGCCGGCAAGCCCCTGCCCGGCTGGCTCCACCACTTTGAGAAGGCCTGGCACGAGAACCCGGGCCCCGGGTCGTCGCCGGACCGCAGCCGCGTCAAGCGGGGCGTCACCATGCCGGGCCTGGCCCCCGCCGGGCACGGCGAGCCGGGCGGCCACGGCGCCGAGCCGGCCAAGCCCGCCGGCGGCGCGGATCACAAGGGCGGCGCGTAACGCGGCACACGCGGGAGGCGATCGTGACTTCGAGCCGGCTCGGGACCGCGGGGTGGGCCGTGACGCTGGGCTCGGCGCTGCTGTTCCTCGTCAGCGGCGTCGCCATGGCGCTGCGCATCCGCGACTACCACGACGCCTCGCCCCCGCCCCAGTTCTACTTCAAGGCGGCCACCGACCGGTCGTTCGACGTCGACGGCGTGCCCGTCTCCATCACCGATGAGAAGACCGCCGACGGCCGCGCCGCCGTCCGCATCCGCTACGGACCCGACGAGGCCATCGTGCCCGTCATCGCCCCGCCCATCGAGAAGTTCAAGGACCTCACCGGCTACGAAGAGAGCCTGCGCGTGCTCGCCTTCGCGCCCATGGTCGCGGGGCGCGTCCAGGCCGAGATCGACGGCAAGCCCGCCGTGCGGCTGGTCATCGTCGTGCGCCACCCCGCCGTCGAGCGCGAGAACGACCCCTCGGCGCTCGTGGGTTCCAAGCTCTGGACCTTCGAACTGATCGAACTGGTCCGCGGCGCCACGCCCAGGCTGGCCCGGCGCACCATGCAGTTCCGCGACCGCCGCGGCGAACTGCCCGCGCTCAAGGCCGACGGCGCCGCCGGGGTCCTTCCCATCGAGGAACGCACCTGGGAGTGGCAGGCCGCCCTCTGGGCCATGCCCAAGCTCTACGCCTCGCGCTACAAGTACAAGTCCGACGCCGTGGACGGCATGGGCTGGACGCTGCCCGGCGCCGGGTTCTCGATGCTGGGGGTGATCGTCGGCGCTGCGCTGCTCATGGCCCACAAGGCCGAGCGTCCGCGCGCCGCCCCGGCGGCCTGACCGCTCCGCGACGCGCCCTCACGCCCTCATCGGCTCCCACGCGAACCCCGCGGGAATCAGCTCCGGCCGGTCGTTGAGCCAGCCCACCAGGAACTCGAACGCGTCGACCAGCCGCGGACCCGGCCGGTTGAAGAACCGGTTCCCGTCCACCAGCGCCACCCGCCCCCGGCGCACCGCCGGCAGGGCGCGCCACCACGCCTGGCCCGCCAGTCGGGCGGCCTCGGCGCGCGTCTGTTCCAGCGTCAGGCCGCACGGCGCGATGACGATCGCCTCCGGGGCCGACGCGACCAGTTCCGCCGCGGCGATCTGACGCGAGCGACCCGCCGTGCGCTGCGTCACGCCGATCGGTCCGCTCGCGGCCCCGGCGTGCTCGACCGGAACGGTCGGGTTCAGCGGGCACCGCCCCCCGGCCCGTTCGATCAACTGCGGCGTCCAGTGCCCGCCGATGAACAACGGGTCCGTCCACTCCAGCAGCGCCACCGACGGCCCATCGCTGTAAGGGTTGACGAAGTCCTGGGCCGCGTACAGCCGCTCCCGCAGCCCGGCCACCGCATCCTGTGCCGCCGCCTCGATCCCCAATTCCCGCCCGACGGTCAGCACATCGTCCAGCACCCCTTCCAGGGTCGTGGGGTTCAGCGAAACGATCCGCGGCGCCGGCCGCAGCGCCGCCGCGATGCGGCGCACCGTCGCCAGATCGATCGAACAGACGCGGCACAGGTCCTGCGTGATGATGACATCGGGCCGAAGGGCCGCCAGGCGGTCGGCGTCCAGGTGGTAGAGCGCCCCGCCCTGTTCCAGTGTCCTCCGGACCTGTTCGTCGACCGCCGCGGCATCGCCCGGGGCGGCGTACGCGGCGCGCGGGGCCGTCAGCACCGGCAGGTGCTCCAGGCCCGCCGGGTGGTCGCACTCGTGGGATCGGCCCACCAGCCACGGCCCGGCGCCGATCGCCGCGACGATCTCCGTCGCCGAGGGCAGCAGGCTCACGATGCGGGGCGGCGTACCGGTCATTCGAGGCGTGGTTGCTCTTGCGGGGAATCGGGTTCAGATGCGGCGTAACCCGGGCGGAAACGGTATAACTCCGACGTCGGGCGGGCGCGTCCCGCGGCGCGCGTCCGAACGCCGATAATGGGGCCGCGGGGCCGCCGAAACGGGACGGCCACCGAATCGGGACGGCCCGATGAGCAGGGGGCGGGGGGTGGGGGATGGAGAGTGGGGGGCTGGTGCGGCGGATGGATACACCGGGGTGATCGAGCCGGGGGACGCGGCGCAGCGGCGGTCACGGGACCGGCACGGAGGCACAGGCGATGAAGGTCAACGGCAGGATGAATGTGGCGCTGGTGGCGGCGGTTGCCGGGTTGTCCGTCGGCGTCGCGGCCGGGGTGCAGCCCGATGACGGGATCAAGAGCGGCGACCTGCTGCGACCCGTCCCCCCGGAGAAACCGGGCGACCAGGCCAAGCCGGCCGACCCGGTCAAGGGCGCCGCAGGCCGGCCCGCGCCCGGGACCAAGCCCGCGACTCCGGGCACGCCCCCGCCCGCCGACGAGAACATCTTCCGCTTCGGGCCGTTCCCTGAGCCGGTGAAGGTCAAGCTGCTGCTGGACACCGTGGTGGATCTGCTGAAGATCCAGGTCATCGGCACCGACAAGGCGCTGGGCGACAAGGACATCCTGCTCCCGACCGTGCTGGAGATCCCGCGCGACCAGTTGCTGCGGTTCCTGTCGCTGCTGCTGGAACAGAACGGCCAGACCCTGTCGCGTGATCCGGCGACGGGCATCTATTTCGTCCGCCCCTCTACCGAAATGATCGGCCAGGTGGGCAAGGACGACTTTTCGACCACCCGCATCATCACGACCATGGGCCTCAAGCCCTCGTCCATGGCCAACGCAATCAACGTGGCCCTCAAGAGCTCCGGCGCCGCCCCGGGCGCGCCGCCCGCTCCCGGCCAGGGGTCCATTGCCTATCTCGACGACCTGGGCGTGATCATCATGACCGACGCGCCGCGGCGCATCCAGACCGTCGTCGACGTCGTCAACGCCATCGGCCAGGAACAGGCCGCCGTCAAGTGGACCCGCTTCAAGATCCGCCACGTCGCCGCGCCCACCGCTCGCACCCGGA
>JAEUIX010000011.1 GCA_016794945.1 Phycisphaerae bacterium | reverse complement strand
GCTCAAGGTCCTCACCGAGGACGGCACGAAGCTCCGGGGCATCCGCGAGATGTTCGAGTCCGCCGCGCACCGCCGGGGCCTGGATCTCAAGGCCTTCAAGTGGGGCGAGGGCGAGGCGGGCGCCGCCGGGAAGCTCAAGTGTGAGGTGAAGATCCAGGACGGCATCGACCAGGACACCGCCAAGCAGATCGTCAAGCTGATCAAGGACTCCAAGCTCAAGGTCCAGGCGTCCATCCAGGGCGAAGAGGTGCGTGTCAACGGCAAGCAGATCGACGACCTTCAGTCGGTCATCCGCCTGCTCAATGGGGCCGGCCTCGGCCTGCCGCTGCAGTTCGTCAACATGAAGAGCTGACGGGCCCGCGACAGCCGTCGCACGCAACTTCGCTACCGCTCGGGAACCTGCGCCGGTTCGTCGCCCGCCTCGCGCACCGTCCGTGGCAGACGCCGCCACGCCACCAGCACAGGGACCAACGCCATCGCGCACACGGCCGCGCTCGCGTAGAAGTTCGCCCCGGGCACCTTCACAGCAGCGTCGTGGTGCGTGAAGAGCCGGAACACGCCCGTGCCCATCAGGTATCCCAGCACCTGCGACACGCACGCCAGGCTCGCGAGCGAACCCTGCAGCATGCCCTGCTCGGTCGGCGGGATCGACTTGGACATTACCCCCTGCATCGCCGGGCCGGCCACCGCGCCGATCGACGCCGCCGCGATGATCGCGTAGATCATCCACCCCTGCGACGCAGCGCCGTACCCGATGTAGGCCAGCACCCCGATCACCAGACCGCCCAGGAGGCACGCCCGCTCGCCCAGCGCCGGGATGATCCGCCGGGCCAGCCCGCCCTGCACGATCGCGGCCGAGAGGCCGACGATGAACAGCGACCACCCCACGTCGGTGTTGCTCCACTGGAACCGCAGGCCCATCGCCAGCACCCACGTCGCGTGCAGGGCGAACTGCGACAGGTTCAGCAGGAACACCGAGGCGGCCAGGGTTGCCACCAGACGGTGCGTGCTCAGCCAGGCCAGCGAGCCGAACGCGTTGGCCCTTGACCAGCTGAACGGGCGGCGGTGCTCCTTGGGCAGCGATTCGGGCAGCACCAGCAGCCCGTACAGCCAGTTGGCCAGCGTCAGCCCCGCCGCCACCATGAACGGCACGCGCAGGCCGAACTCCGCCAGGTAGCTGCCCGCCAGCGGGCCGATGACGAACCCGATGCCGAACGCGGCCCCCACGATGCCGAAGCCCGCGGCCCGCCGCTCCGGCGGCGTCACGTCGGCGATGTACGCGCTGCACGCCGTGATGTTCGCCCCGCTGATGCCGTTGATCGCCCGCGTGATGAACAGCACCGTCAGGTTCGGCGCCAGCGCGGCGGCGATGTAGTCCAGCCCCGAGCCCAGGAGCGAGATCAGAATCACCGGTCGCCGACCGAACCTGTCCGACAGCGACCCGAGCACGGGGGCGAAGAAGAACTGCATGGCGGCGTAGGTCGCCACCAGCAGGCCGTACTCGAGGCTGGTCTCGCTCTCGCTCCCGCGGATCGGCAACCCCTGCACTTCGGCCACCAGCTTGGGCGCCACCGGGATGAGCAGGCTGAAGCCCAGCACGTCCAGCAGCAGGGTCAGGAAGATGAAGTTGAGGTTGGCCTTGCGCGCCGAAGGGGCTCGGCTGGATTGGGTCTGCGTGGGCGTGCTCATCGGGGCGTCCGCCGGGGGTAAGGACGGCGTGAGCATAGCGGCCGGAGGCCCGGGCGCGGTACTCTCCGCCACCATGAAGAGCAAGGCGGAGATCGTGCGCGACTGGCTCCCCCGCTACACCGGCGTGCCCATCGATGGCTTCGGCAAGTACATCCTGCTGACGAATTTCATGAACTACGTCGAGATGTTCGCCGAGCGGTTCGGCGTCCCGGTGCTCGGGCGCGACCGGCCCATGCAGACCGCCACCTCCCAGAACATCACCATCCTCAACTTCGGCATGGGGTCGGCCATGGCGGCGACCACGATGGACCTGCTCGCCGCCGTTGAGCCCAGCGCCGTGCTGTTCCTGGGCAAGTGCGGCGGACTGAAGAAGGCCAAGGTCGGCGACTTCGTGCTGCCCATCGCGGCGATCCGGGGCGAGGGCACCAGCAACGAGTACATGCCGCCGGAAGTGCCGGCCCTGCCCTCGTTCCGGCTTCAGCGGGCGGTCAGCGCGTCGATCGTGCACCACCACTGCGACTACTGGACCGGGACGGTCTACACGACCAACCGGCGCGTGTGGGAGCACGACGAGCACTTCCGGGAGTACCTGCGGCGCATCCGGGCGATCGGGATCGACATGGAGACCGCGACGATCTTCCTGGTCGGGTTCGTCAATTCCATCCCCAAGGGCGCGCTGCTGCTGGTCTCCGACAGTCCCATGACCCCCGAGGGCGTCAAGACCGCCGACAGCGACCGCGCCGTCACCGAGTCGTTCGTCCGCACGCACCTGGAGATCGGCATCGAGGCGCTGGTCGATCTGCGCGATTCCGGGGAGAGCGTCAAGCACCTCAGGTTCGAGTAGCCCCGTCCGGCGGCGAGCTCCCGCCGCGCTCGGACCTCAACCCGGGCGCGCCCCGACCCCACCGCTCGTTGATGCGCGTGCTGAACGGGCCCAGCAGATTCTCCAGACGCACCTCCGGCCACGGCACCGGGGCCGAGCCACGACGCACCCTGGCCGCCAGCCGGCTCAGGAACCGCAGCGGCGAACCGAATCGCTGCCCGAGCGTGGGACGCGGCTTGAGGCCGTTCGGCCGCATCACCAGGATCGTCACGTCGTCCTTCGGTTCGATCCCGCCGCACCGCCGCACGACCTCCGCGTACAGCCGCCGGGCGAACGAGGCGCCGTCGCCGGGGTCCAGCGTCCGGGCCGACTCCAGCAGGCCCGCCTCGCCCAACTGACGGCCGTCGGGGAGCATCGCCTCGATCAGCGCATCGCTGTAGAACACCACCAGGTCCCCGGTCCGCAGCCGCACGGCGAACTGCTCGTACCTGGAATCATCGATCACGCCCAGCGGCAGATTCGCCGGTCCACCCGGCGTGCGATCGCCCTCGGGCGTATCGCGCAGCGCCTGCCACGCGCCGTACCGACCGCTGTAGGCGATCGGCGGCGGATGGCCCGCGTTGCACGCCACCAGGTAGTCCGTGGGCGCCCAGTACGTCGCGACCACTGCCGTTGCGAAGCGGCCGGACTGCTCCAGCGCGGAGAACTCCCGGTTCATCCGCTCCACCAGGCTCGTCTGGTCCATGTAGTTCACGTACCGCCGCATCATGTTGCGCAGCGCCGTCGCCAGCTCGGCGACCTGGCGGCCGTGCCCGGAAACATCCGCCACCAGGAGCCGGCTGATCCGTCCCGTGCCGCACGACGACACGTAGTGAATGTCCCCGCCCTCGGCCTGACCTTCGTACGGCCGGGCGAACACCCACGCGTCCAGGCCCGGCATCGTCACCCCGTTGTCGCCCGCTCCATTGCCGCCCCACACCTCCATGCACTGCATGGTGCGCGGAGCGGTCGGAGTGACGGGATCGTCGGGCATGTGTCAGGGCGAGGCGGGCACGCCGCCCGCCGGAGATCCGGGATCAGAGCACCATGTCCAGCAGCTCGGGGATCCCCTTGCCCATGGTCGCCACGGTCTCGGCGATCGGCTTGCGGCCGGCCACGTCGCGCAGGTTCTTCACCAGCTCGTTCTGCCCTGGGTAGTCCGCCTTGTTGCACACGAACACGTCGGCGATCTCCAGGATGCCCGCCTTGTCCATCTGGATCGCGTCGCCCATGCCCGGGGTCAGCAGCACCAGGGTCTTGTCGACGTGCGTGCGGATGCGGGTCTCGTTCTGTCCGGCGCCCACCGTTTCCACGAACACCGTGTCGAACGCGCCGCCGCCGGCCGGCTCGCAGCCGCCGATCAACTGGATGATGTCGTCCAGCGCGTGGTAGTCCTCGCCGCTGATCGCCAGCGAACGGTAGAAGATGCTGTCGTCGAGATTGTTGAAGTCCACCCGCAGACGGTCGCCCAGCAGCGCCCCGCTGGTCAGCGGGCTCACCGGGTCGAACGCCACTACCGCCGCCCGCCCCATGGCCGCGTTGTCCTTGGCGCGGCGGGCGTACTCGCCCACCAGTTGCGCCACCAGCGTGCTCTTGCCGGCACCCGGCGAGCCCGTGACGCCGATCACCCGGCGCGGCCGGCGACGGCGTGCATCGGTCCGGATGGGCCGTCCCGCGTGAAGCAGGCTGATGTCACGCGCCAACTGAGCCACGGGGTGTCCACCCGGCACGCGCGGAGCCATCGGCCGCACCGAACTCTTGACCGCTTCGACGATGTCCAGAAGCCCCGTGCCCGTCGTGAAGCACTTGGCAATCCCCTCCTTCAGCAGTTGGGGAATGTCCTCCGAAGGCAGGATCCCACCCATGTAGACCGGCAGGTCTTCGCGGCCCAGGGCCCTGAGATCCGACACCAGGCGCGGCCCAAGCACCAGGTGCGAGTTGCTCATCATGCTCGCCGCGATCACGTCGCAATCCTCGTCGCGGGCGGAAATCGCCAGGCTCCGCGGCGTCTGCCACAGACCGCTGTAGATCACGTGCACGCCGCTGTCGCGCAGCGCCCGGGCGATCACCTTCACCCCCCGGTCGTGCCCGTCCAGGCCCATCTTGCCCAGCAGCACGCGCGGGCGGTGGTCCAGCCCGGCGCATCGGTCGAGTTTCTCGAATTCCGTCGTCGGCGTGTGCAGCACCTGGGTCATGGATCAAGCGTATTCACGGCGACCCCGCTCCATCGACCCGCAGCCGCCGGTACACCCGAACCGACGTCGGCGCTGCCGACGCGTCCGCGTGACACAGCGCAAACCCGCTGCCCCCGGCCCGCAGCGCTTCATCCTCGCAACTGCCCGCGTACACCAGCACGGTGTCGGCGTTCAGCCGCCGCAGCGATTGCACCCACGCGCCGACCGATTCAACTCCGAACGCCGGCGAACGCGTCTTGTCGAGGTCGATCGGCCACGACGCCGCGGGACGATGCTCCACGCGGTACGAATAGCGCCTGTTGTGCAGCAGCGTGGTCGCGCCGTGAACAGCGCTGACCAGCAGGCCGCCGTCGGGCGTGACCCGCCGGGCCGCCTCCCTGGCTTCCGCGCCGGGCCAGCGGCGCTCCGGCCCCGCCGCTGAATCGATCCAGACGCCGTT
>JAEUIX010000008.1 GCA_016794945.1 Phycisphaerae bacterium | reverse complement strand
CGCCGTGAGCGTGCCCACCTTCTTGCCCGACTCATCCAGGATGTCGATCGACTCGATCGTGAGCGGGGCGCCCCAGCCGAGCGACACCTTGCCCACCTTCAGCGAGCCCTTGAACCGGGCGGCGTACGCCCGCTCGATGATGCCCGGCGCCATGCCCGAGGCGATCACGGGCACCAGCACGTAGGCCAGCAGCAGCAGGCCCAGCACCGCAGCGCCGACGATGATGAGGATCTTGCGGGTTCGGTTGGACAACGCGCCCACGGCCGGCTCCTTTCCGCCGGGGCGGCGCACTGACCCACCCGGCCCCGGGGCGCAGACTCTACCCCGCCGGCGCGCAGCTCGACGCGCCGACCCCGGCATCGATCCCGCGATCGGGCGTGTGCACGCCGGGCATCGCCCGGCGCGACCGGGCGGCGATCAGACGGCAATCAGGCCTTGTCCGACTTGCTGATGTGCCACTCTTCCAGCTCGACCGGGGCCTGCCGGCCGAAGATCGTGACCAGCACGCGGACCAGTCCCTTTTCCGGCAGCAGCTCGTCGACCGTGCCCTCGTAGCCCTGGAAGGGGCCTTCCTTGATCGTGACCGCCTCGCCCTTCTCGAAGACCATCTTGATCTGCGGCTGGTCCTCCACGCGCATCGAGGCGGCCTGCATCTTCTCGATCTCGTTCATCTTCATCGGCGTCGGGCGGCCCTTGGTCCCGACGAAGTCGCCCACGCCCGTCGTCTCCTTGATCAGGAAGAAGACGTCCTGCGGGATCCGCCCGTCGTCCTCCAGCTTCATCTCGACGAACACGTACCCCGGGTAGAGCTTGTTCTCGGTGATGCGCTGCTTGCCCCCCTTGATCGTCTTGGTCTTCTCCGTCGGCACCAGGATGCGTTTGACCAGGTGGTCCATGTGCTCGATCTGCACCTTGCGCAGCAGCGTGTCCCGGACCGACGTCTCCTTGTTGCTCGCCACGCGCAGCACGAACCAGTTCATCCCGTCGTGGACCATCGGGTCGCCGGCCTTCATCACCGCGTTGGGGTGAACGCCGCCGGACGAGGACGCCGCGGGCGCCGCGGGCGCCGGCGCGGTCGTCGCCACGGGATCGCTGGTGGGCTGGGTCGGTTCCTGGTGCTGGGTCATGGCGTTGCCCCGTTGGAGCGGCGGGCCGGCGGTCAGGCCGCGGCCTTCTGGATGACGTCGATCTGCGTGAAAAACAGCTGGAGCAGGAAGTCGAAGACGAACAGCACCGCGGCGATGAAGAAGAAGCCCGCGATGACGACGGTGGTGCTGCCCATCAGCTCCCGGGGCGTGGACCAGTTCACCTTCTTCATCTCGTAGTCGGTCGCGACCAGGAAGTCCACGCTCGAGTGCCGCGTCCCCGAGAGCCAGTACGCCAGCACGGCGCCCGCGATGATGATGATGCCCGCCACGCCGCCCTGGGCGTACAGCGGTTCGACGGGCGGCAGCGCGGCGGGCTTGGCGGCCGTGGCGCTGGACGTGGGCGTGGCCGGATCGCCGACGACCAGCCGCTGGGTCAGCGCGACGTCGAACTTCTCCTGCATCGAGACTCCGTCGAGGCGGGCGGCCCGGTCCTCGGCGCTGAACGAGCCGATGGTGGCGGTGCCGATCGCCTGCTGCGGGCGGCTGCTGTCGATGCGGCCGATCAGCGTCACCGCCGTGCCCGGCGCGGGCGCGGGGCCTTGGATCTCCGAGATCGAGAACACGTACGAGCTCTTGGGCAGCTTGTCGACGATCACGCCCACCTGCGCCGCGACCCATCCGGCGGTCGTGAGCGTCGCGATGCCGATGAGGCACGCGGTCATGACGCGCATCCAGTAGCCTTGTCCGGGTTTGATGATGCCGAGGGCCATGGGTGGTTCCGGGTCAGGACGCGCCGCGGCGCCCGGGCGGGCGCATCGGAGCGTCGATTGTCAAGCACGCCGGGAGGGACTTGAACCCGCAACCTGCGGATTTGGAATCCGCTGCTCTACCAGTTGAGCTACCGGCGTCCGGTTCGGGGGTGGGCCGCGGGGCCCCGGCCCCGATCACTTCCTCTTGATCTTGTGGAGCGTGTGCCGCCGCAGCCGGGGGCTGTACTTCTTGAAGCCCGCCTTGACCTTCTCGGCGATGCCGCCCTTGACGTTGATCTCCGTGCGGTAGTTGAGGTCCCCGGTCTCCGTGCACTGGAGCCAGACGAACTCACGAGCCTGCGACTTTCCCTTGGCCATGGGTCACCTTCTTCTACGCTGCCGGGGCCGGGCGTGTGCCGCCCCGGCGCCGTGGTCTCTCGTCTGCCGCCTCGGGACCGCCGGGTCCCTCGGCAAAGCCGGCCCATCGGGGGGTACCCGATGGGCCGGTGGGGGTTCGTGATCACAGGTCCCGTCCCGTTGGGTCTGGCGCGGTCTTCGGGGCCTGTGCCCCTCCATCCCGCCGGACGGGGGTCCTGCTGCATGTGGCCGCCGGGCGCCCGGCGGCGCGGGTCAGGCGATGATCTCGGTCACGACGCCCGAACCCACGGTGCGGCCGCCCTCGCGGACGGCGAAACGCACGCCCTTCTCCATGGCGACGGGCTTGTCGCCCAGGTCCACCTCGAGCAGCACGTTGTCGCCCGGCATGCACATCTCGACGCCGGCCGGGAGCTTGACCGAGCCGGTCACGTCGGTCGTGCGGAAGTAGAACTGAGGCTTGTAGCCGGAGAAGAACGGCGTCGTGCGGCCGCCCTCGTCCTTGCTCAGCACGTAGACCTCGCCCTTGAACTTGGTGTGGGGCTTGATCGAGCCGGGCTTGCAGATCACCTGGCCGCGCTCGATCTGGTCCTTCTCGATGCCGCGGAGCAGCAGGCCGACGTTGTCGCCCGCCTGGCCCTGGTCGAGGGTCTTCTGGAACATCTCGACGCCCGTCACGACCGTCGTCTTGTTCTCCTTGTGGAGACCGACGATCTCAACGCCCTCGCCGACCTTGCAGACGCCGCGCTCGATGCGGCCCGTCGCCACCGTGCCACGGCCCTTGATCGAGAAGACGTCCTCGACGGCCATCAGGAAGGGCTTGTCGATCTCGCGGGTCGGCTCGGGGATGAACGTGTCGATCGCCTCGAAGAGGTCGTCGATCGGCTTGCAGATCTTGTCGTCC
>JAEUIX010000268.1 GCA_016794945.1 Phycisphaerae bacterium | reverse complement strand
GTCACGATCAGCAGGCTCACCGCGTTGTCCACCGCCCGCGCCGGCCCCGCCGCCATCCACCACGCCGCCGCCGTCGCCGCCGCCGCCGTCAGCACCGCCAGCGTGAACGGGCGAGCGATCGAATCGGCGAATCGCACGATCGCGGGCCGTCGCTGCGCCGCCGACTCCACCAGCGCCATCAGCCGGCCCGCCCGCGTATCGCGCCCCGTCGCGGTCGTCCGGACGCGCAGCGGCGACTCCACATTCACGCACGCCGCCAGCACCGCGTCGCCAGCGCCCGCGCGCACCGGGCGCGTCTCGCCCGTCAGCAGAGACTGGTCCACCGCGCTGGAGCCCGACACCACCACCCCGTCCACCGGCATGCTCTGCCCCGGCAGCACCTCCACCACGTCCCCCGCCCGCACCGCCTCCAGCGGCACCCGCCGCAGCGTTCCGTCCGCCTCGACGCGCGACGCCACCCCGCTGGTCAGCGAGAAGAGCAGTTCCACGCTGTCCGCCGCCGCCCGCTGCTGCCGCCCCCCCAGGTACCGCCCCACCAGCAGCAGGAAGATCAGCATCGTCAGCGAGTCGAAGTAGATCTCCCCACGGTTCAGCACCGTGTTGACCGTTCCCATCACCCCACCCGCCAGCACCGCCAGCGCTATCGGCGCATCGATGCTCGCCGTCCGGTACCGCACCGAGTTCACCGCCCCGCGGAACAGGTCCCGCCCCGGCCACGCCATGCACACCAGCCCCGTCCCCAGCGACAGCCAACGGAACCCCGCCTCCAACCCCGGCGTCAGGTTCCCCCCGAACACCCCGCCGTACAGCGCAAAGGCCATCAGCATCACGTTCCCGGCGCACGCGCCCGCCACCGCCAGCCGGACCAGTTGCTTCCGTTCGTCCAGACGCTGCGCCATCCGCGCCGCGTTCTCCCGCGCGGCGTGCGGGCGATACCCCAGCGTCGCCAGCGCCTCGCCGATCCGAGATAGCCGAACCGCCGCGGGGTCGTACAGCACGTCCACCGTCCGCCGCGCCAGGCTCACCCGAGACGACGCCACTCCCGGCACCACCCGCTCCAGCCGCTCCAGCAGCCACACGCACGCGGCGCAGTGCATCCCCTCGAGCACCAGTTCCACCGCCCGCAGGTTCCCCGCCGCTTCGCGGCTGTACAGTGCTGCGAACGCAGGATCATCGAACTCCGCGTAATCACCCGACGGCTCCGCGTCGCGCGCCGCCGCGCGGTCGCCCATGCGTTCCAGCAGCCGGTAGTACCCGTCCAGACCGCACGCGTGAATCACGCCGTACGCCGCCCGACACCCTTGGCAGCAGAACTGCTCGGCCGCTCGCGGTTCCACCAGCCCCGTGGGAACCGGGAGCCGGCAGTGCGCGCACAGCACTTCCCCGGCCGCCGCGTCGGCCTCCGCCGCGTCGAGTTGGACAGTTTCAGTCATCACGGCAGCAGGGGGGTACCTCGTTCGGGTTCGGAACTGCTCCAACGCTCGCCGCCCCCGCAGAAACTTCGGCCGCAGTCGGCAGCCGCATTCCCACCAGCCCGCCTCGGTGCACCAGCGTCAGGGCCGCCACGGCGATCATCGCACTGGCGGTCAGCCCCGGCGCCCACCGGCCAAGAGGGCCGGCGAGGCGGCGCGCGCCAATGCCCAACGACGCCATCACGGGCAGCGTCCCCGCCCAGAAGACCACCATCACCGCCGCCCCCAGCGCCGGAGAGCCCGTGCCCGCCGCCGTAATCACAAACGCGTACAGCCACCCGCACGGCAGCAGGGACGTCAGCAGCCCGATCACCGCCGCCCGCTTCACCGGCTCCAGTTCCCACGCCGCCCGGTGCCCGGCCTGCGCCCACCGCGCCATCCACCCCGGACCACGCCACGTCCCGGTCCGCACCCCTGCCAGCCGCAGCAGCATCAGCGTGCCGAACACCAGCAGCATCGCCGCCGCGGCGGCCGTCGCCGCCCGCTGCACGCCCACCAGCGATCCGCCCAGGTCCAGCGTCGCCCCCAGCGCGCCCGCCGCAGTCCCGAACGCCACGTATGTCGCCAGGCGCCCCAGGTGATACGCCGCGTGCAGCCGCCACGGGCGCGACGCCGCCAGGCCCGAGCCTGTGTCGCTCACCGCCATCACAACGAACGCCCCGCACATTCCCGCGCAGTGCAGGCTCCCCAGCAGGCTCGCCGAAAGCACCGCCAGCAGCAGCGCTGTCATGGGCGACCCCTCGCGCCGTCGACCAGCACCGTTGAGGACGTCGCCAGCGTCTCCGAGCCCCGGTGAATGGTCAGCCGCACCTCCCACACTCCCGCCCGATCGATCCGCACCGCGCCCGCGTACTTCCCCCCGCCCAGGTCGGTCAGCGTTCCGCGCTGCCGATCGGCCGATCGCGCGTGCGCGAACACCTCGAACTCCACCGCCGCCCCGTCCAGCGACGCCCGCTCCGCCGCTTCACGCTGCGGCCCCAGCAGGCGAACCTCCAGACGCCCGGGCTCGCCAGCCCGGCTCGGCGGCGCCAGCGACGACTCCACCGTCCATCCAAGCCGCTCACCCTGCCGCCGCAGCCGCGCCGACTGGTCCCATTCCACCGCCTTGCGGTAGTAGTCCGGCTCCACCCCGAACGACCCGTCGCTGGTCGCCAGGTAGATTGTCGCCGCCACGATGCAGGCGTTGCCCGCCAGCAGCAGCAGGATCAACCCCGGCCAGAACAGCCCGCGGCCCTGGGTGTCGCGCACGGCGGTCGACGTGTTCACGGCTTGGCCTCCTGTCCCGCGAGCCCGGACGGGCCGAGGGTTCGGTAGCGGATCGTCCGCTCGAAACGCGCCCCGTCGCTCACCCGGATCTGCACGTCGCAGACCCCGCGCGAGTCGAAATCTCCGCGAGCCACCTCCAGCAGCCCCGTCTGGGCCGACGGGTGCCCCGGCCTCAGCGCCACCGGGTTCTCCTCCAGCCGCACCCGCGCGCTCGCCGGCGACACCGCCTCGACCTTGTACGAACGCTCGCCGTCCGTCCGGTTCGTCAGTTTCACCTGGATCGTCCCCACCACCACCCCGTCGTCCCGCAGCGTGTACGGCTGCCCGCGGCCCCGGAGGATCCGGATATCCACCGGCGACGCCGTGACCAGCAGCGTCACGAACACACCCGCCACCACCGCAAGCAGCGCCGCGTAGATCGCCACCCGCGGCCGCAGCACCCGCCGGCGCGACCCGGCCATCGCGCTGCCCGAGCTGTACCGGATGAGTCCCACCGGACGGTCG
>JAEUIX010000248.1 GCA_016794945.1 Phycisphaerae bacterium | reverse complement strand
TGATCCCCGATGCGCAGGGCGTTGGCGATGATGGTGAGCGAGGGGTTGACGGCGGCGGAGGATGGGAAGAACGACGCATCGACCGCGTAGAGGTTGTCGAGGTCGTGCGCCTTGCAGTGGATGTCCAGGACGCTGTCGGCGGGGTTGAGGCCGAAGCGGAGCGTGCCGTTCTGATGGCTGACGCCGCTGATGTCGAGGCGCTGGTGGAGGTAGGTGGCGGGGGCAAGGCCGCGGCGGCGGTCGGCGGCGTCGAGCGCCTGGGTGGCGCGAAGGCGGAGCCGGTCGTAGGCGAGGGTGTTGTTGGGGCGGTAGCGGATACGGATGCCGCCGTCGGGGCGGACCTCGACGCGGTTGTCGGGGTCGGGCAGGTCTTCGGCTGTGAGGAAGAAGTCGATGGTGCGTGCGGCGATGTCGCCGAGGCTCAGGCCCGGGAGCGCATCGGCGCGGAGCCAGGCGAGGGTGGCGCGGTCGGGCTTGCCCATGAGCTGGACGAGGCCGAGCGGGAAGGGGAAGTCGGGATCGGCGGGGTCGCGCTCGTAGAAGTCGGCGATGCCGAAGTGCTTCTGGAACACCGAGGGGTTGGGCGCAGCGGAGACGGCGATCAGGCAGCCGTTCTGGTGGCACATGTAGTTGCGGCCGACGAGGCCGGAGGCGTTGGCCAGGCCGTCGGGGTGCCGGTCGGAGGCCGAGCGGAGGAGCAGCGCGGCGGAGTTGATGGCGCCGCACGCCAGGATGAACAGGTCGGCGTGCAGGGAGAAGGTGCGGCCGTCGCGCTCGACGAGGACGGATCGGACGGCGCGGCCGGAGGGGTCGGTGTCGAGGCGCAGGGCGCGGGCGCCGGTGAGCAGCTCGACGGAGCGGCGGGACATGGCGGGGCGGAGGGCCGAGACGTGCGCATCTGCCTTAGTCTCGGTGGGGTCGGGGTAGCCGTCGAACGCGGCGAGGCGGACGGGGGCCTCGGCGCGGAAGCGCGGTTCGAGCCGGACGCCCAGCGGGATGGGGAACGGTCGGAGCCCGACGGCGTGGAGGTCTTCGTAGAGCTCGGCGATGCGGGGCTCGGCGGGCAGCGGCGGGTGGGGGAAGGGCTCGGAGGCGGGTGGCTCGGTCGGGTCCGCGCCGCGGGAGCCGTGCACGCTGTAGAGGCGCTCGGCCTCGCAGTAGAACGGTTCGAGGTCGTCGTAGCCGATGGGCCAGGCCGGAGAGAGGCCGCCGTGGTGTCGGACGGGTCCGAAGTCGTGGCGGCGCATGCGCAGGAGCGCAGCGCCGTAGACCTTGGTGTTTCCGCCGACGCAGTAGTGGGTGTAGGGGCGGAAGGGCCGGCCTTCGGCGTCGGTCCAGCTTTCCTGGGCCTGGTAGCGGCGCTGTTCGAAGACGGCGGCGGGGTCCCAGTTCTCGCGTTCGCGGGGGATGAACTGGCCGCGCTCGAGGATCGCGATGCGCTTGCCTGAACCCGCGAGGCGGTGAGCGAGGGTGGAGCCGCCGGCGCCGGAGCCGATGATGATGACGTCGTAGCGGTCGTTCATGGGAGGTTGGCGCCCGCGGGGGCGTCGGCGTGTTGGATGCCGGCTGGGGCGTGGTCGTGGCGGGGCGCGGCGGCGTCGCGGCCGACGCGGCATCGGTGCGCGGCGGCGGGGTTCATGGTGGGGGCGGCGTCGAGCGGGCCGAAGGCGGCACTGTGCGCGGCGGCGGCCAGGAGCATGGCGGCGGTGGGGCCGAAGAGGTAGACCCACAGCGCGCGGGTGTTGCGTGCCGGCAGGGCGGAGGCGATGGAGCGCGCCGGGTTCATGCTCATGCCGGAGAGGGGCGCTTCGAAGGTGATGAAGATCGCGACGAGCGCGCCGGCGACCAGGCCAGTGAACGGGGCGGCGGCGGTGCGGCCGAGCAGCAGCACGACGCTCAGGAGGAGGAAGGAGATGGCGGCCTCGGCGGCGAGCGCGACGGCGCTGCCTCGGGGTCCGGGCGTGGTGGCGGCGTGGGCGACCGCGGGGTGTGCGATGCGCGGGCCGAGCGCTGCGCCGGCGAGCAGGACGCCGGCGAGACCACCGGCGGTCTGGAAGAGCGTGTACCACGCGGCGTCGGCCGGGCTGATGCGGCCGAGTGAGGCGAATGCGAGCGTGACGGCGGGGTTGAAGTGCGCTCCGCTGAGGGCGCCCAAGGGGGAGTAGATGAGGGCGACGGCGGTGCAGCCCATGGCCAGGCCGATGACGGCTCGCCGGGCCAGCGGGCTTCGGGGCCGGCGGGGCAGGGGCGAGCCGGGGTGCTGGACCAGGAAGACCACGAGGCAGGCGGCGAGCATGAACGCGCCGAGCAGCGCGGCCTCTGCCAGGTAGACGGGCCAGCGCCGGGCGAGCGCATCGAACGGGTGCACGGTGGGGACTCCGCGGCGGTGGAGGGGCTCAGCCGCCGGCCTCGAAGCCGGGGTAGAGGGTCATGCCGCCGTCGACGAAGAGGCTGGCGCCGGTGATGTAGTCGGCCTCGTCGCTGCAGAGCCAGACCGCCAGGCGCGCGACGTCGTCGGGCTCGCCGATGCGCTTGTAGGGGATGAGCTTGAGCAGTTCGGCGTAGGCCTCGGGGGATTCCCAGGCGGGGCGGTTGATGGGCGTGCGGACGGCGCCCGGGCAGATGCTGTTGACGCGGATGCGCCAGGGGGCGACCTCCTGGGCGATGCTCTTCATGAGCATCATGACGCCACCCTTGCTTGCGGCGTAGTTGACGTGGCCCGCCCAGGGGATGACCTCGTGGACGCTCGAGACGCAGACGATCTTGCCGGCGGCGCAGGAGACGCCGGGGCGCACGCCGCGGCGCTTGAAGGCGCGCACGGCCTCGCGGGCGCAGAGGAACTGGCCGGTGAGGTTGACGTCGATGACGCGTCGCCACTGGGCGAGGGACATGTGCTCGAAGCCGGCGTCCTGCTGGAGGCCGGCGTTGTTGATGAGGATGTCGACGGCGCCGAAGCGGTCTTCGGCGCGGCGGAACATGTCGATGACCTGGGCTTCGTCGGAGACGTCGGCGGCGAGGGCGAGGGCCTGGCCGCGGTGGGCGCAGCCGCAGTGGGTGGCCTCGTGGACGACGAGATCGGCGTCGTCGGGCCGGGCGAGGTGATTGACGACGACGTTGGCGCCGGCGGCGCAGAGCGCGACGGCGATGGATCGGCCGATGCCGCTGGCGGCGCCGGTGACGACGGCGGTCTGGCCGCGGAGGATGGGCCGGGCCTGGCAGGCGGGCATGACGACGTCGGGCAGGTCGGCGGGGGCGAGGTCGCGGATGAGGGCGCTGGACATGGGGGCGGCGGTGGTCACGCGGCGGCTCCGTGGGCGGCGGGGAGAACGGGCGTGATGTCGGATGCCGGCGGCGTGGGGCGGGTTGCGGGGTCGTGAGGCGGCGCGTCCGGAGCGGCTGGTATCATCGGGCAGCGCGTACATGAGCGGCACGCCGAACATCGTGGGGAACGCCGGGGCGGGCGCGGGGGCGGAGGTTCCGCTGGAGGCGTGCGGGGACCCGGTGCTGGATGCGCTGCTGCGGGGCGTGTCGGCGCGGCCGGGGCGGGAGATCTACGAACGGATCGCGCGGGCACTGGCCGAATCGCTGGGGGTTCGGTACGCGGTGATCGCGGAGTTCGTGGCGTCGAGGGGCGCAGCGCGGTCGGTGGCGTTCTGGCGCGACGGGGCGGCGGCGGAGACGGTGGAGTGGTCGCTGGCGGGATCTCCGTGCGAGGCGGTGGTGGGGGGCGCGTTCTGCCACGTGGCGGACGGGGCGGCCGAGCGCTACCCGGCCGACAGGGCGCTGGCGGACCTGGGCGTGCGGAGCTACATGGGGGTTCCGCTGCGGGCGCCGGGCGGCGCGGTGCTGGGGCACCTGTTCGTGATGGACGACAAGCCGATGCCCGGCGGGGCGCGGCACCTGGCGCTGTTCCGGATCTTCGCGGCGTGCGCCGCGGGGGAGATGGTTCGCGCGGACCTGGAGCGATCGCTGGCTCAGAGCGAGGAGCGATTCCGGGACCTGTTCGACGAGGCGCCGATCGCGTACGTGCACGAGGGGCTGGACACTCGTTTCATACGGGCCAACCGGGCGGCGATGCGGATCCTGGGTATTCGGCCGGAGGAAGTGGAGGGGACGTACGGGCGGTCGTTCGTGCCGGACACGCCCGAGGCGCAGCGGCGGCTGGCCGATGCTCTGGCGGCGATCAACGCGGGCCGCACGGCCGCGGGCGTGGTGCTGGAGCTGCGGCGCAAGGACAACGGCAAGCCGGTGTGGATCCAGTGGTGGTCGCGTCCGGACCCGAGCGGGGCGTTCACGCGGACGATGTTCCTGGACGTGACGGAGAAGGTGCTGATGGAGCGAGAGGCCGCGCGGCTGGCGGCGCAGAACCGGTACTTGCGGGAGGAGATCCGGGCGGCGAACCAGTTCGGCGACATCGTGGGGTCGAGCCGGGGGCTGGCGGCGGTGCTGGAGTCGGTGGATCGGGTGGCGCCGACGGATTCGACGGTGCTGATCGAGGGTGAGACGGGCGTGGGGAAGGAACTGGTGGCGCGGGCGGTGCACGACCGCAGCGCGCGGCGGGCGGGGCCGTTCGTGAAGGTGAACTGCGCGGCGTTGCCGGCGGGGCTGGTCGAGAGCGAGTTCTTCGGCCACGAGAAGGGGGCGTTCACGGGCGCGGTGGCGGCGCGGCGCGGGCGGTTCGAACTGGCGGACGGGGGGACGATCTTCCTGGACGAGGTTGGAGAGGTGTCGCCCGAGGTGCAGGTGAAGCTGCTGCGGGTGCTGCAGGAGAGCGAGTTCGAGCGGGTGGGCGGGACGGAGACGATCCGGGTGAACGTCCGGGTGATCGCGGCGACGAACCGAGACCTGGCGGCGGAGGTGGCGGCGGGGCGGTTCCGGGCGGACCTGTTCTACCGGCTGAGCGTGTTTCCCATCCGGGTGCCGCCGCTGCGCGAGCGGGCGGACGACATTCCGATCCTCGCGGCGTTCTTCGCGACGACGCTGGCCGCGGCGGTGGGCAAGAAGTTCGAGGGGATCGAGCCCGAGTCGATGGAGCGGCTGCGAGCGTACCGCTGGCCGGGGAACATCCGGGAACTGCGGAACGTGCTGGAGCGTGCGGTGATCCTGTGTTCGGGTCCGGTGCTGCGGATCGACGCGGAAGCGGCGGGGGGCGGGGCGGGCGGTGCGCCGGGCGCCGGGCGCGGGTCGATGGACGGTGCGGGCCTGACGCTGGACGAGATGGAGCGGCGGCACATCGCCGAGGCGCTCCGGCGGACGGGCGGGGCGATCGCGGGCCCGAAGGGGGCGGCCAAGGCGCTTGGGGTTCCGCCCAGCACGCTGCGGAGCCGGATGGCGCGCCTGGGGATGAAGGGCTGAGGGGTTGGCGGGCCGTGGCGGCGGTGGCGGCGGCGCGACGGCCGGGCGCGCCGGCGCGGCGGGTCGCGTCGCGTCGGGGCGTGGGGGCGTGAAATCAGCGGGGAAACCGGTCGCGCGCTCCGGCACGCGGGTTGCCTTGCAGCGGGGCGATGGTCCGACTGACGTCCGACAACGCGGCGGGGCGAGCGCCGGTGATCCGCGTGGAGGGGACGCTGGACGCGGGTTCGGTGGCGGAACTGGTGAGGCTGGTCGGGCAGGGGCCTGCGGACATTGACCTGGAAGGGGTGATGGCGATCGACCGCCCGGCGCGGTCGGCGCTGCTGGACCTGCGACGGCGGGGCGTCGGGCTGCGGGGCGGGTCGCTGTACATCGCGCGGCTTCTTCGGGAGGAACACCCATGACACGGTCGGTGCACGGAGCGCCGGCGGCGGAGGGGGCGCCGGCGGGGTCGTCGCAGGAGGAACTGCTGGCGCGGCTGCGGGCCGGGGAGGCGGCGGCGTTCGACGAGCTGGTGAGGCTGGCGGGGGGTCGGATGCTCAGCGCGGCGCGGAAGCTGATGCCGTGCGAGGAGGATGCGCACGACGCGGTGCAGGATGCGTTCCTGAGCGCGTACAAGTCGCTGGAGCGGTTCGATGGTCGTTCGCAGCTGACGACGTGGCTGCACCGGATCACGATCAACGCGTGCCTGATGAAGCTTCGGTCGCGCCGGCGGCGGCCGGAGTGCGCGATCGAGGACCTGCTGCCGAGGTTCACGGAGGACGGGCACGCGGCGACTCCCTCGGGCGCCTGGAAACCGGACGGCGAGACCGGCATCGAAGGGGGCGAGGCGCGGGCGCTGGTCCGCGCGAAGATCAACGAACTGCCGGAGCAGTACCGGACCGTGCTGATCCTTCGGGACATCGAGGAGCTCAGCGGCCAGGAAGCGGCCGAGGCGCTGGGCACGACAGAGAACGCCGTGAAGACGCGGCTGCACCGCGCGCGCCAGGCGCTGCGGACGCTGCTGGACCCGTATTTTCGTCGGGAGCCCAACCGTGCGTGAGCAGCCACCGGCCAGCGATGCGGCGTCGAAGCCGTACCTGACGTGTCGTCAGGTGATCGATTTCATCATGGAATACCTGGACGGGGAACTGGACGCGGACGCTCGCCGTGAGTTCGAGCGGCACCTGCACGTCTGCCCGTCGTGCGTGCACTACCTGCGGTCGTACCGGCAGACGGTGGAGATGGGCAAGGGGGCGATGCGCGACCCGGAGGCGGACGCGACGGGCGAGGTGCCGGAGGACCTGCTGCGCGCGATCCGGCGGGCGCGGGACTCGGCGCGATGAGCGTCGAGCGGGGAGCGCCCCGGCCGATCGCGTGCATGGAGGTTTGGGGGGGCAGCGCGCGGTTCAGCGGCCGTCTGTCGATGCCGGGCAACGAGGTGCACCTGGCCAGCGAGCCGCACCGCGGGGCCGACGAGGGCGGGGACGTCTACTACCTGTCGAACTGCGCCGCCGGGCTGATCACGCGCGGGATCCTGGCCGACATTTCCGGGCACGGCGCATCGGCGGCGCCGCTGGCGCGGGCGCTGCGCGACCTGATGCGTCGGCACATCAACACGGCGGACCAGTCGCGCCTGGCGGCGGACCTGAACCGGGCGTTCTCCCGGGACGTGCCGGACGGACGGTTCGCGACGGCGGTGCTGGCGACGTACTTCGCGCCGACGGACCACCTGATCGTGTGCAACGCCGGGCACCCGCACCCGCTGCTGCGCCGGTCCGACGGCGCGTGGCTGGCGCTGAGCGCCGGCACGCCCGGGGTCGTGTCGGCGGCGGGCTCGGCCGGGGCGGTGGGCATCGCGAACCTGCCGCTGGGGGTGCTGGACCCGATCGGCTACGAGCAGTTCGCGGTGCGGCTGGAGCCCGGGGACCGGGTGCTGCTGTACAGCGATGCGCTGATCGAGGCACCGGGCCCCGACGGCAGGCAGGTAGGGGAGGCCGGGCTGCTGGAGATCGCCCGGGGCCTGAGCGAGGCTGAACTGGATGACCCGGCGGGCGCCCTGGTGCGGCGCGTCGAGGCGCTGACGGGCCGGGCCCTGGATGACGACGCGACGGTCATCGCGCTGCGCCACACGGCGGAGAACCCCCCGCGGGTCTCGTGGCGGGCTCGGGCGGCGGCGCTGGCGGGGATGCTGGGGCTCGGGGTGACGCACGCCGGGCCGGGCGTGCCGCGCGCGGGTGCGATGGGAAACGGCGCGGCCGGGCGCGGCATCTCAGGGGCATGATCGCGGCACAGATCGTCCTGGCGGTGTGCGGGGGGTACCTGGCGCTGGGCGCGGTGTGGGCGACCGTGTTCGTCGTGGCACTGGTGGGGAGGGTGGACTCGGCGGCGGCGGGCGCTCCGTGGACGTTTCGACTGGTGATCTGGCCCGGGTGCGTGGCGCTGTGGCCGGTGGTGGCGGGCTGGGTGCTGCGGCGCGGGCGCGGGGGTGCGGCGTGAACCGTCGGCTTCGAAGGCGGCACCTGGCGGCGTGGCTGATCATCGGCCCGGCGGCGGCCGCGGTTCTGATCGCCGGGGTGCTGCTGCAGCGTTCCAAGGCCCGCGCGGCGGAGCGGCCGCCGGCGGCGTGGGGGGCGCGCCCATGAGCCACGGGTACCGCGCGGTGCAATGGAGCCGGCCCAAGCGTGTGTACGACGCGTGGGCGGCGGTCGGGGCCGCGGCGTTCATCGGCGGCTACGTGGTGGTGGGCAAGGCGCTGCACGGGGGAGAGCGGGCGATCAGCGATGAAATCCTGTTCATGCGGGCGACGGGGGCGTGCGCGCTGCTGCTGCTGCACGTGATCCTGTGCATCGGTCCGGCGGCGCGGTTCGTGCCGCGGCTGCAGGCGGTGCTGTTCAACCGGAGGCACCTGGGGGTGCTGACGTTCCTGGTGGCGCTGGCGCACGGGGTTGTGGCGGTGGGGTATTACCACGGGTTCGGCGTGGTGGGGCCGCTGGAGTCGCTGCTGACGATGAACACGAGGTACGGGTCGCTGGACGGCTTTCCGTTCCAAGTGCTGGGGCTGGTCGGGCTGGTGGTGCTGTTCGTGATGGCGGCGACGAGCCATGACTTCTGGCTGAAGAATCTGTCCGGGGCGGCGTGGAAACGGCTGCACATGCTGGTGTACCCGGCGTACGGGCTGCTGGTGGGGCACGTGGCGCTGGGGGCGTTGCAGGAAGAACGGACGGCGCTGGCGCCGGCGCTGCTGGGCGCCGGCGTGGCGATCGTCGTGGGTTTGCACGTGGCGGCGGCGGTGCGCGAGGTTCGGCGGGACCGGGGCGCTGCGCCCGCGGACGGCGACGGGGAAGCGGGGCCGTGGATCGATGCGGGCGAGGCGGGGAGCATCCCGGAGGATCGGGCGCGGACGGTGTGCGCCCCGGGCGGGGAGCGGATCGCGATCTACCGGCACAACGGCCGGCTGTCGGCGGTGACGAACGTGTGCGCTCACCAGGGCGGGCCGCTGGGCGAGGGGCGTGTGATCGACGGGTGCATCACCTGCCCGTGGCACGGCTGGCAGTACCGGGCGGCGGACGGCTGCGCCCCGCCGCCGTTCACTGAGAAGGTGGCGATGTACCGGGTGCGGATCGTCGCGGGGCGTGCGCAGGTGCGCGCCACGCCGTGCGAGCCTGGGCGGGCGCCGCCGCCGGCGATGCTGGAGGATGGACATGGTCGCTGAGCCGAGGATCACGGCGCCGGACGACGGGCCGTACGTGAACTACCTGCCGGCGCCCGCGAGCCATCGCCGGTTGCTGCGGGTGGTCGTGCCTGCGGCGCTGTGGATGGGGTGCGTGGTCATGTTCCTGTGGGCACGCACGCAGCAGGACCCGGGCCCGGCGGTGTGGGACGACGGCGCAGCGCGTTCGTTCGAGGGGACGATCGTCGCCCGGCCGTACCCGATGCTGGTGACCGATCACGGGGCGGTGCTGCTGGTGGAGTCGGGCAAGGTCGGTGCGCGTGACGTCAGCACGTGGGCGGGTCGGCGCTGCCGGGTGAGCGGGTGGCTGCTGACGCGCGACGGGCGACGGATGATCGAACTGGAGCCGGGGTCGGACGCGGTGATGGACCTGGGCGCACCGGGGGCGCCGCCGGCGGTGCGCGACCTGGGGATGGTGCTGCTGCGCGGCGAGATCGTGGACGCCAAGTGCTACCTGGGGGCGATGAAGCCGGGATCGGGGCGGCCGCACAAGGAGTGCGCCACGCTCTGCGTCACGGGCGGGATTCCACCGGTGTTCGTGGGACGCGGCGCCGACGGGGCCGCGGTGCACGCGCTCCTGAGCGGGGCGGACGGCGGGCCCATCGACCCGGCGCTGCTGCCGCTGGTGGCGGACCTGCTGGACGTGCGCGGGCGTGCGTCGGAGATCGCCGGGCTGGTGGTGCTGCGCGTGGGGCCGGGGGACGTGCGCCGCGTGACTGAGGAAACGGGCGAGCCCGGCTCGGCATCGAATCGCTGAACACCGCGCCGGGCACTGTGCTGAGCTCTTCGCGGGGCGAACCTTGACCTTGGAGATACGCATGACTGTTCGGGCGATGAAGCGCACGATGCTGGCCGCGGGAGTGGTGATGGTGGGTCTGGGTGTGGCCGCGGCGCAGCCGCGGCCGGCGGGGGCGCCGGACGGGTCCGCGGAGCGTGGCGCGGCGGGGCAGCCGGCGGGCGGGTCGCACGCGTTCACGGTGGGGGACGAGGGCCGGCGGTTCGACTCGGCGACGGCGCGGGGGTCGTACCTTGCGGTGCATTTCCTGCTCAACGATGAGTGCCCGTACTGCGCGCGGCACCTTCGGGAGTACACGGGCCTGGCCGACACGCTGGCGGGGGTGAAGCACATCTTCGTCAAGGCGGTGAGCGCCGAGGCGTTCGGCGCTGCGCTGGCGTCGTCGCCGGAGGCACCGCTGTACCGCGACGCGGACGGCAAGCTGGCGGAGCATTTCAAGATCCGCGGCGGGTACCGCTTCCACGGGATGGACATGACGTACCCGGCGCTGGTGCTGCTGGACCCGCAGGGGCGGGAGGTGTTCCGGTACGTCGGCAAGGACAACGCGGACCGGCTGCCGTTCCGGACGTTCGCCAAGCGGGTCGCGGAGCTGTCGCGCGACGCGGCGACGGCGCACGCGAACCTGGAGGGCGGGCCGGCGATCCGGGGGTACGACCCGGTGGCCTACTTCACCGACGGCAAGCCGACCAGGGGCAGCGAGAAGTTCGAATCGTCGCACAGGGGTGTGACGTACCGGTTCGCGACGGCGGCGAACCGCGCGGCGTTCAACGCCGAACCCGAGAAGTTCGTTCCGGCGTACGGCGGGTGGTGCGCCACGGCGATGGCCGAGGGTCGGAAGGTGGAGATCAACCCGGAGAGCTTCAAGATCGTCGGCGGGCGGCTGCTGCTGTTCTACAAGGCGCTGTTCGGCGATGCGCTGGCGGACTGGAACAAGGACGAGCCTGGTCTCAAGCCCAAGGCGGACCGCGCGTGGCAGGGAATCGTGAGCGGCCCGGCGCCGAACTGAGCGTGCCGCGGCCCCGGCGACCGGGGTTCGGGGCGGGGGTGAACAGGAGCGAAACGATGATCATGCGACGACCGGATCGACGGGGGGCGGCGGCGGGGCGTTCGTGCCGCGAGGTGGCCGAGCCGCTGGCGGCGCTGCTGCGGGAACTGGCGGACGTGCTGCACGCGATGGACGATGAGGACTACACGCGCCGCATGGGGCCGCTGTTCGCCGGGGCGACGGTGGGGGGGCACGTGCGGCACACGCTGGACCACGTTCGGGCGCTGGTGCGTTCGGTTGGGGGCGGGGGCGTGCCCGGGCCGGTGGACTACGACCATCGCGAGCGGGGCACGCCGGTGGAGACCGACCGGGTGTGCGCGCTGGAGGAGGCGCACCGGCTTGGCCGGGCCGTGAGCGAACTGGCCGGCGCGCCGGCGTCGCGGCGCGTGGCGGTTCGGGTGATGCCGACGAGCGACGGCGCGCCGGTGACGCTCGGCTCGACGCTGGCGCGGGAGCTGTCGTTCGTGCTGAGCCACACGGTGCATCACCACGCGACGCTCCGGGGCATGGCGACGGCGCTGGGACGCTCGGTGCCCGAGGCCTTCGGCTACGCGCCCAGCACGCTGGCCCACATGGAGCACGCGACGTGTGCACGGTGACCGTTGCCGGGCTCGCGGCGCGGGGGGACGGGCGCGCGGGCCTTCGGGTGGTGTGCAACCGCGATGAATCGAGGCTGCGGCCGGCGGCGGCGCCGCCGCGCTTGGTCGCGGCGGGGGCGCGCACGGCGCTGATGCCGATGGATCCGCCGTCGGGCGGGACGTGGGCGGCCGGGACGGACGCGGGGCTGGCGCTCTGCCTGCTGAACGCCAACCCGCCTGGCCGGCGGGCTGAGGGAAGGTCCGGTGCCAGAAGCCGCGGGGCGATCGTGCCGGCGGCGGCGGCGGGCGGCTCGGTGGAGGAGGCACTGGCGCTGACGCGGTCGCTGCCGCTGGAGGCGTTCGAGCCGTTCACGCTGCTGATCGCCGATGCGGCCCGGCTGGCGGTGCTGTGGTGGGACGGGCGTGCCGCATCGCTGGAGCGGCCGGGGCCTGTGCACGCGGCACGGATGTTCACGTCCAGCGGGCTGGGAGATGCGCTGGTGACGCCCGCGCGTCGGGCGCTGTTCGAGCGGATGGTGCTCGGGGCGGCGGGCGCGCCGGCGGCGGTGGACGCGTTTCACCGTCACCAGTGGGCGCACGCGCCGGAGCGGAGCGTGCAGATGTCGCGTGCCGAGGCGCGGACGGTCTGCCGCACGGTGCTGGAGGTTTCGGCGCGCGGGGTTTCGGTGCGGTACGCGGAGGTGCGGGAGGATGGTCAGATCGGCGCGGGGGTGGAGCGGCTCATCGGCGTGCGGGAAGGAGCGCTGGTGGCGTGATTGATCTGCCGGTCGAGATCGCGCCGGCGGGCGCGGGGTTGGAATCGCCGCCGCGCCTGGCGGTGGGGCTGGGCGCTGCGCTGCAGCGGCTGCGCCGATGGGAGTTCTGGCCGGCGTGGGCGGTGTACGCGCCGCTGGCGCCGTACATCGCGTGGCTGGGCCTGAGGCACGGCGGGCTGACGGTGTGCACGGCGTGCAACCCGGGGATCCCGCTGGGGGGCGTGGTGGGCGAGTCGAAGTCCGCGATCCTGAACACGATCCCGGCCGGGTGGGCGCTGCCCCACGTGCTGCTGACGCCGGGGCCGGCCGCGGAGCGGCTTGCGAAGCTCACGCGTCACGCCGGGGCGCACGGCTGGGGGTGGCCGGTGGTGCTGAAGCCCGACGCGGGCGAGCGCGGCACGGGCGTGCGGATCGTCGGCTCGCCCGCCGAGGCGCTGCGGTGGCTCGGGGAGCACCGGGCGGCGGCCATCGCGCAGCAGTATCACGCCGGCCCGCACGAGGCGGGCGTGTTCTACGTGCGCCACCCGGGCGAGGCGCGGGGGCGCATCTTCTCGATCACGGACAAGGTCTTCGCGCACGTGGTGGGCGACGGACGATCGACGGTCGAGGAACTGATCCATCGGCACGCGCGGTACCGCCTGCAGGCGGCGGCGCACCTGGCGGCGGCCGGGGCGCGGGCGCGGGAAGTTCCCGCGGCGGGGCGGCGGGTGCCGCTGACGCCGCTGGGGAACCACTGCCGCGGAACGATGTTCCTGGACGGCCGGCGGCTGTGGACGGCGGAACTGGAGGGGGCGATCGACGAGATCGGGCGCGGGATGGGGGGCTTCTGCTTCGGGCGGTTCGACGTGCGGTACGCCGACGAGGGAGAGTTCAAGGCGGGGCGCGGGTTCTCGGTGGTGGAGGCCAACGGGCTGCTGTCGGAATCGACGGACATCTACGACCCGGCGAACGGCTACTGGTCGGCCCAGCGGACGCTGCGGCGGCTGTGGAGGCTGGCGTTCGAGTTCGGCGCTGCGCTGCGGCGGCGGGGCGTGCGGCCGGCGACGGTGGCGATGGTGGCGCGGGCGGTGTGGGGAAGGGGAGTACTGAGTCCCGAGTACTGAGTGCTGAGAGAAGTCGCGAGTCGCGAGACGCGAGTCGCGAGGGAAGGCAGGGAAAGGCAGGAGGAGGCAGGGAAGTCGCGAGTCGC
>JAEUIX010000223.1 GCA_016794945.1 Phycisphaerae bacterium | reverse complement strand
TTTGGTCTGTGATTTTGGGTGTAATGGTTGGAATCATGTCGGCCCCACACCTGGGCTTCGTATCTGCCACGATCGGGATCGTGGTGGGTGGATCAATAATACTCTATATTGCCAGCTCAAAGTACAACAAAATACGTCATTGAGCAGCACTGGTAATTCGGGAGCCTTTGCGGCGAAGTTGCTTTTGCGCATACATGAGCGGCTGCGAATTCTGGGATAGACCGGCGTGGGTCGTGGACGCTGGTGGCCAAGACAGAGACGGATGAGGGGGTGCTCGCGCCTCGTGCACCCCTTCGGGGTGCGGTGGCGTTTGGGGGCGGCTTTCCTGGGGTGCCGCTGCGCGGCAACCCCAGGCTACTGACTGGCACCGCTTCGCGGTGCGAAGAGGAAAGGGCAGGAGAGAGTGCTGAGTGCTGAGTACTGAGTGCTGAGAGGAAGGCAAGGGAAGAGAAGTCGCGAGGCGATGGCGCGCTGCGCGCGGGCGGGGCGGCGGCTCAGGCTTCGGCGAAGTCGTAGCGGGCCATGTAGCGGCCGCGCTCGAGCCAGGCGATCTGGCGGCAGAGGTCGTTGACCAGCGCGCTGGCGCCGAAGCGGAACCACCTGGGCGACATGAAGGCGGCGCCGGCGCTGCCGGGGCCGCCGCCTTCGAGCAGGCCGAGGGTTTCGCGGAGCATGACGAGGTAGTGGACGGCCTGCTTGGCGGTGCGGATTCCGCCGGCGGGCTTCATGCCGATGAGCCGGCCGGTGGCGAGGTAGTGGTCGCGGATGGCCTCGAGCATGACGAGGGTGACGGGCATGGTCGCCGCGGGCTCGACCTTGCCGGTGCTGGTCTTGATGAACGCGTCGTGGGCGCCCGCGGCGTCGAGGGCCTGGATGGCCAGGTCGCTGGCGGCGCGGACGTTGTCGAGGGTTTCGAGCTCGCCGGTTTCGAGGATGACCTTGAGGTGGGCGCGGCCGCAGGCCTGGACGGTCTGGGCGATCTCGTCGCGGACGCGTCGGCGGTCGCCGGCGAGGAAGGCGCCGCGGCTGATGACCATGTCGATCTCGTCGGCGCCGGCGTCGACGGCGCGGCGGACGTCGGCGAGGCGGACCTTGAGCGGGTACTGGCCGCTGGGGAAGCCGGTGGCGACGGCGGCGACCTTGACGGCGCGGCCGCGGGGGCCGAGCGCGTCGAGGGCGCCGCGCGCGACGCCGGCGAGGGCGGGGTAGACGCAGACGGCGGCGACGGCGGGCAGATCGATGGCGCCGTCGCCAGGGTCGGCGGCCTTGCGGCAGAGGCTGCGGACCTTTTCGGGGGTGTCCTTGCCTTCGAGGGTGGTGAGGTCGACCATCGAGAGGGCGAGTCGCAGTGCGGCGGCCTTGGAATCGGCCTTGATCGACCGTCGCGTGAACGACGCCGCCCGCTGCTCGGCCATGACCGCGTCAACCGTCGCGCGTTGCATGGGGTGATGGTACGCCCGGGGTCGGGGCGCGCCCGCGCCGGGCCCAGTAGCGGTTTTCGTTGGCGTTCTGCACCAGGGCGTAGAGCACGGCGCCGGCCAGCAGCCCCGCGGGCGCCGCGACCGGTCCGCCGGCGCCGATGACCAGGAGCACCTGGCCCGACGCGACGACGATGAGCCCGAGGTTGATGGGGTGGCGCGTCCAGCGGTAGATGCCCCGGGCGATGAACTGGTGGCGCTGGTCGGACTCGTCCTGGCCGATGCGCCAGTGCGGCCCCAGGGCGCGCAGCGCCGAGATGCGCAGCGCGCCGCCGACGGCCCACGCCGCCACCCCCCCCACCGTCCACCACCCGCGCGTGTTCCAGTCGCTCGACGGTGCGTCGTGCGGCGCAGCGCCGGCCGACGCCCACCAGGCGGCGAGCGCCGCGGAGTATCCCACCAGCACCACGGCGAGGAAGACGTCGGTGGCCTCGTACGCGCTGCGGGGCAGGAGGGGCGCCTTCCACGCGGAGAAGCCGTACTTCCAGCGGAAGACCAGCGGCCAGAGCAGGTAGGCCGGGGCCGCGTACACCGCCCAGGTTGCGATGACCAGGAGCATGCGGCGTGAACCCCCCTACCGCGCCGGGCGCGGCTCCGGCCGGATGTCGGGCCTGATGAACGATTCGTAGAACCCGGCGATGCAGTCGCCGAGCGTTCGGGCGAGCTTGAGCAGGTCGTCGGTTCGTTGCGCGCCGAGTTCGACCTGGATGGCGTCGACCCCGTGCGGGGTGTGGCTGCCGTACGCCGCGACGATGTAGCCGCCGTCGAGGAAGGTCTCGCGTCCGGCGGGGGCGTCGGCGTCGGGCTCGGGCTGGGGGTCGGGCGCGTCGGCTTTGGCGTCGGCGCCGTTGGGGTCGGGGGGCAGGTCGGGCAGGACGGTGTATCCGGCGGCCTTGAGGCGGCCGAAGAGGCTGTCTGGGCCGGTGAGCGCTGCGGGGCCGTGCCGGCGGAGCAGGGACTCGACGGTCTTGCCGTTGCGCGTGCCGCGGACGATGGCGCCCGGCACGCGGGCCTGGCCGTGGAGGTCGATGAGGATGGCGACGCCGAAGCGGGCGCGGCACTCATCGACGGCGGCGCGGAGCGCGGCGTGGTAGGCGTCGTAGGCGGCGCGTGCGGGGTCGTTCTCGAAGGCCTGGCCGTCGTCGGGCGCGCGGTTGGCGTCGGCGTCCTTGCGGGAGAACTGGGCGATGACGAAGTAGGGCTTGGCGCCGAGGCGTTCGGTGAGTCGCTGGGCGGTGAGCAGCGCGGCCTCGGCGGTGCGGAGGTCGCGGACGGTGACGCCGCGGGTGCGGCCGGTGGAGCCGGGGATGCGCACGCCGCCGCCGTGCGGGGCGGAGAGGATGATGGGCAGGTCGCCGCGCTGCGCGGAGACGAGGTCGGCGGGGCGGACGAGTTCGGGCGGTGCGGGGAGCTGGGCGGGTGCGGTTGGGACGGCCGGGGCGGTTGGGGCCGGCGGGGCGGCTGGGGGCTCGATCGAACGTGCCCAGAGGAACGGGGCGCCGGCTTCGATCGTGGCGGCGAGCAGGGCTGCGGATTTCCAAGGCCGGGTGGGCATGCCCCCACCGTACCACGGGGCGAATACGCTTGTGCGCGGGGCGTACCCGCGTGGATCGGCGGGCGACATGGCACGGATGGATCTGACAGGCAGGCCGATCGCCATCACCGGCGGCAACAGCGGCATCGGGGCGGCGATCGCGCTGGCGTGCGCGCGGGCGGGGATGCCGCTGGCGCTGGGCGCCCGGCGTGCGGACCGGCTGGACCGGGTGGCGTCGATGGCGCGCGAGCTGGGGGTGCCGGTGTTCACGCGGTCGCTGGACGTGCGCGACGCGGCGGCGTGCCGGGAGTTCATCCACCTGGCGTGGGACGAGCTGGGGCCGCTGTACGCGGTGTGCGCCAACGCGGGCTACGGGCTGGAGCGGCCGGTGCACGAGACGGACGACGCGGCGCTGCGCGACATCTTCGAGACGAACTTCTTCGGGTCGATGCACGTGCTGCGGCCGGCGATCGAGCGGATGCTGTCGGCGCCGGCGGACCGGCCGGGCCCGCGCGGGCACCTGCTGATGGTCTCGTCGTGCCTGGCGAAGATGACGGTGCCGCTGTACGGGGCGTACTCGGCGACGAAGGCGGCGCAGAACCACATCGGCAGGGCGATGCGGCTGGAGCTGGCGCCGCGGGGCATCCGGGTGTCGACGATCCACCCGATCACGACGCGCACGGACTTCTTCGACACGGTCAAGCAGCAGTCGGACAAGCGGGACATCGTGGCGCACGCGCCGGCGTGGTTCAGCCAGGATGCGTCCGTCGTGGCCGACCGGACCGTCGCCTGCCTGCGGCGCGACCGGCCGGAGGTGTGGACGGGGTTCAAGGGCGCGTTCGTGCGCTTCGGCATGTGCGTGAACACGCTGCTGCCGAGGCTGGCGGACTGGACGACGCGCGGCATGGTGAACGCCCCGGCGGCCCGCGGCGCGGCGCCCGCCGGACCGGATGGACCGGGCGGCGTCGGGCCCGCGGCGCGGCCCCAGACCGACAGCGCGTGAATCAGGCGCGGCGCGTCAGCAGCACGACGGCGTGGGCTTCGATGGCGCGACCTTCGCCGACGGCGTCGACCTTCTCGTGCGTCTTGCCCTTGATGTTGACCCGTTCGGCCGGGACGCCGAGCAGGCGGGCGAGGTTCGCGCGGATCTCCTTCTTGCGCGGGCCGAGCTTCGGCCGCTCCAGGATCACCGTCGCGTCGAGATTCCCCACCTCGTACCCCGCGCCGCGAACCCGGCGCACCGCCTCGCGCAGAAAGTCCGCCGAGTCCTGCCCCTCGTGCGCCGCCGCCGTGTCCGGGAAC
>JAEUIX010000194.1 GCA_016794945.1 Phycisphaerae bacterium | reverse complement strand
CTCGCGACCGTGCTGCTGACCTGGAAGCTGGGATCACGCATGTTCGATCCCCGCGCGGCCTGGCTGGGCGCTGCGCTGCTGGCCGTCTGCCCCATGGTGGTCTGGGATGCGCACCAGGCTCGGGCCGACCAGTTGCTCATGGCGGCGACTACCGCGGCCATGGCGTGCCTGTACGGCGCGGTGCGAACCGGATCGGTTGGATCAGCCCTGGCGTTTTGGGCGCTGGTCGGAATCGGAGTCCTTGCCAAGGGCTTCATCACACCGCTCGTCGCCGGCGGTGCGATTGCAATGCTGCTGCTGGTTTCCGACGACCGTCGTCGGCTGCTTGCGCGGGTCCGGCCCATCGAGGGCGTGCTCGTCCTGGCGGCCGTGGTGGTGCCGTGGGTCGCGCTGGTCGCCGCGCGGTTCGGCTGGGGGGAGTACATGGCGCTGATCTGGGACGAGACGTTCCGGAGGGCCGCCGCCGGCAGCCGCGAGGGCCACTTCGCTCCGCCGGGCACCCACCTGCTTCTGTTGGGCGCGTTGTTCTGGCCCGGGTGTCTCGGCGCAGTCTTCGGGTTCATGCGGGCCGTGCGCCTCGGCCTACCGGCGAGGAATCCCGGTGCAGGCCGATGGACCTTCCGCCGGCGCGCCGGTCGGCGGGGCGAGTTGTTCCTTCTGGCGTGGATCGTGCCGGCCTGGATCATCTTCGAGTTGTCGCTGGCGAAGCTGCCGCACTACACGCTGCCGCTGTACCCGGCGGTGGCGCTGCTCTGCGCTCGGGCGGTGCTGGGCGCCGCGTTCAGCCGCGAATCGGGCCGTCTCCACCGGCTGGGCGTGGTGGTGTGGTGGGGGGCGCCGCTCGTGCTGGGATTGGGGCTGTGCGCGATCGGACTTGCGTGCGTGTGGCAAGACGCGTTGGGCGTCGGGCCGTACGTGGAAGCGATCTCGCCGCTCGGAGCGGGGCTACTGCTGGCCGGCGGCGGCGCGGCCGTCGTGCTGACGCTGGCCTGTGCGCCGACCACGACGGGGCGCTGGGCTCCGCGAGCCCAGATCGCCTCGATCGTCGCCGCCGCGGCGATCACCGCGCCGCTCCTTCAGTGGATCGCGCCCGCGGTCGTCCCGGGCGCCAGGACCGCAGCCGCGATGCGCATCGTCGAGACGGTTCCCGGCTTGGCCCGTAGGCCCGTGGCGTCCACGTACCACGAGGACAGCATGGTGTTCTCCACCCGCGGCCGCGTGGTGCGCCTGGCCCCGGAGCGGATGGCGGAGTACCTCGCGGCCCACCCCGACGCCGTCATCATCCGCGAAGGGCGGCACAGCGACGACGATGGGCGCGTCGAGGGCCTGCCGCTGATCGGCACAACGCGTGGCGATCCGTGGATCGGGCGCCGACCTTTGGGCGTGAGCGCTGCGCCGTGAACGCCCCGCACGCTCCAACAGGGCTTCTGGTCATCGACAAACCTCTGGGCCGGTCGTCGATGGACGTCTGCCGGGCGGTCCGTCGAAGGCTGATCGCCGGCGGCGCGCCCAAGCGCGTCAAGGTCGGACACGGCGGCACGCTCGACCCGTTGGCGACGGGCGTGCTGGTGGTGCTCATCGGGAAGGCGACGCGCCTGTGCGACCGCGTGATGGCCGGCGCCAAGCGGTACATCGCCGAGATCGATCTATCAGCGTTCACCACGACTGACGATCGCGAAGGCGAGCGAACCGAGGTGCCCGTCGTCGTTCCGCCGAGTCGGCAGCGCGTGGCGGAAGCGTGCGGCCTGTTCGTCGGCGTCGTCATGCAGCGGCCGCCCATCTACTCCGCGATCAAGGTCGGCGGTCGTCGCGCGTACGACCTGGCCCGGCGCGGGCGGGCCGAAGGCGTGTCGCTCCCCCCCCGGCCGGTGCGCATCGACGCCGTCAGCCTGGAGCGCTACGACTGGCCCATCGCCACCGTCACGGTCGATTGCGGCAAGGGTGTCTACATCCGGTCCTTGGCGCGGGACCTCGGTCTGGCCCTGGGAACCGGCGGCACCCTCGCTTCGCTGCGCCGCACCAAAGTGGGGGATTGGACGGTCGATCAGGCTCGAACGGTCGAATCACTGCCGGATATCCTTACGCAATCCGAACTCCTGCCCGTGTTGGCAGGGTCGGGGCCCGATCAACCTCCGATCAAGTGAATCTGGCGCGAGTTCAAGTGCCTAGAGTTAGTGAGTACGAACCGATCCGCCACGGGGGTTCCCGTGCCGCGTTCAAGCCCACGACAGCCGGTGCCGCCGTGTCGGCCCGGTGATCGGAATTCGACTTTCGAGGAGTCAGCAATGAAGAACCTGTTCACCGCGTCCCTTCTGTCCATCGCCGCGCTTGGCCTGACCGCCTGCTCCAACGAGAGCAGCGACAAGTCCGGCAAGGTCGCGGGCATGACCCGCGAGCAGCAGGCCGAGGACACCCTCCGCGCCTTCAAGGCGGCGGACCCCGGCATCGACCGTTTCATCATGAACTCGGCGGGCTACGTCGTGTTCCCCAAGGTCAGCCAGGGCGCCCTGGTCGTCGGCGGCTGGGCCGGCGACGGCGTGGTCTATGAGCGCGGCATGGCGGTCGGCTACTCGAACCTCTCGGGCGCCTCGGTCGGTGCGCAGGTCGGCGGCCAGACCTTCTCCGAGGTCATCTTCTTCAAGGACAAGGCCGACCTTGAAGTGTTCAAGCGCGGCAACACCGAGTTCGACGCCAAGATGTCGGCCGTCGTCGCCAAGTCCGGCGCCGCCGCCAAGAACGACTACTCCAAGGGCGTCGCCGTCTTCATCACCGGCCAGAAGGGCCTGATGCTCGAGGCCGCCATCGGTGGCCAGAAGTTCAACTACACCGCCCGCTGATTCCGGCGGCGATACAAAGATGCAACCCACGGCCCCCGGCGCACCGCGCCGGGGGCTGTCGTTTAGAGACCGGGCAATGGCGGCCGTCTCAGGCCTTGGCCTGCGCTGCTCGGAGCGCCGGCAGCAGGTCGCTCTCGACGACGGTGGCCCAGCTCATGCGCTGCGCCAGCCGCTGGCCGAGCTCCAGGTACTGCGCCCGGGTCGCCGCGTCCTTGGGCAACCGATCGAACAGCCGTTCGGCCACGCGAACGCACACGCCGGCTTCCAGCCGCTCGCGCTCGGCGGTGGTCAGCGCCGCGCACCGCGCCGGGTCGTCCCCGCTCGTTTCCGCCCCTTCGGTGAAGTCCACGGCCAACAGCACCGGGCACGAATCCTCCGTCAGGCCCTCGGCCGCCAGCGCCCGCTCGGCCAGTCCCAGGCACCCGCTGACGCGGGAGACCACGCACACCGCTCCCGCGTGCAGCGGCTCCAGCGGGGCGATCCCGAACGGCTCGTAGACGGCCAGGCCGAGCTCCGCGTCCGCGGCGGCACGCAGGTCCGCCATCGTCAGGTCTTCCGGGGCCGCGGCGCCCAGCCGCTGCCGGTCGAAGCCGAACTGATTCACGAGGATCGGCGTGATCGCCCGCGAGCGCGCGTGCCCCTCGGTCCGCTCGAACGCGTCCATCGCGCGGTGCACCACGGCTTCGATGGGCGACAGGTCGGGGAGGCCCTCGCGGTGGTGCAGCGGCCAGCCGTACCCGCGCGCCATCGCGTCGACCTCGTCGGTGGTCCGCACGTCTGCGCCGCAGGTCAGCAGCACGTAGGCCGCGGACTTGCCGGCTCGCGCCAGCAGGGGCTCGATCGCGGCGCCGACACGCGCATCCCGCCACAGGCCCTTGCTCACCACCGGCCGCGTGACGTGGGTGATCAGGTAGTCGAATCGCTTGCCGGTGACGGCGTGCAGCCAGGCGTCCACTCTCCGGCGGGCGTCGGCCTTGGCCTCGGGCGTGAGGCGGGCCGACGGCACGCCGTTGTAGACGGTCCGCACGTCGGCACGGTCCATCTCCGGGCCCAGGAAGCGGAGTTCCTGCGCCGTGGCGGGGCCGACGGCCATCACGACGTCCGTGCGGTGGCTTCTGCTGACCAGGGCGTGCCGGGCGTAGTCGTCCTGGTCCCCGAAGACGTCGCCGACCCACGCGCCGCGCCGGCGCCCGGCCCGCATCGCGGGGTAGAACGCCAGGTCGCGCCCCAGCAGGTGCTCGACAAGGCGTCGGGCCGTCGAGCACTCGTGGGCGTGGAACAGCGTGCGGAACCTGGCGCGATCGAGCCCGCACCGGAACGCCGTGGGCAGGCCCATGTACTCGTGAGCGATCAGCAGCGCGGGACCGCGCTGCACCGCATCGCCGTTGAGCAGCGCGCACAGGGCGTGGTACGCCGGCTCGGCCAGCCGCACCCATTCCTCGTAGTCCCAGGTGGTCTCGTACCGGTGCGAATCGAGCCCGAGCCGCTCGTACAGCGTCCACTTGAACGCGTTGACGCGCTCGCGAGACGCCTGCGATACGTCGATCAGCAGCACCTCGGCCTCGCCCGTGCGGCCCGCCAGGTCGCGGAACGTGCGCCGGCCGAAGACGATGCGCACGTTGAACGCCCACTCGATCGGCCGAAGGATCGATCCCAGTCCGCCGGGATCGTGCTGATCCGCACCGCTGTAGAAGCACGAGACGGCGTGGGGGCCCAGGCGCTCGATCGGATCCCGCACCCGTGCGTCCGGGTAGGGCAGCGGGCCCACGAGCACCGACCGGCCCACCTCGCGGCGCCACGCCTCGGCGGTGTGCACTCCCTCCAGGACAGTGCCGATGCCGCCCAGCTGGTGGATCGACTCGTGCGTGATGTGCACGACGGTCATGGTGCCCCGTGCGCCCGACTGATCAGCCATGCTCGTGCCGCTTCCCTTCCATCCCCTCTTCCCAGCCGAGTTCATCGGTTCGAATCTCGATGCGGATCGACCCATCCGTCGA
>JAEUIX010000187.1 GCA_016794945.1 Phycisphaerae bacterium | reverse complement strand
TGAAGCCGGAGGGCTCGACGAGGCGGACGACGCCGGAGAGGGGGCGGTCGCCGCCCCAGCGTTCGATGGCGACGCGCTGGCCCGGGCGGACGCGGATGGCCTGGTCGGAGAGCACGTCGAGCTCGATCTCGAGATCGGCCGGCGCGCCGACTTCCAGGAGCGGGTCGCCCGGGTTCACGATGCCCGCGCTCTCACGGACCACGCGCAGCACGCGTCCGGAGATGGGGGAGCGGACCTCGAACCCGGCGGGGGCGGCGTCGGGATCGACGGCGTGCTGCAGCAGCGCGGCGCGGGCCTGCTCGAGTTCGAAGGCGGCGATGCGCTGGGCGAAGACGGCGGTGTCGCGGGCGAGCTCCGCGCTGCGGAGCATGAGCCGCTGGTCTTCGAGGTCCTTCTGGCTGGCGGCGCCCGCGGCGGCGGCCTCGGTGACGCGCCGGAGCTCGCCCTGGAGGTGCTCGACCTCGGTGCGGCAGCGGGCCAGCTCCGGCTCGGCGCGGGCCAGCGCGGCCTCGGCGGAGCGGACGCGGGCCTGGGCCTGAGCGCGGGCGCGCTCGTCGAGCAGGGCGGGATCGGGCGGGGCGATGCGGGCCAGGACGGTGGCGCCGGCTTCGACGGTGTCGCCGGCCTTGAGGGCGATACGGTCCACGCGCCCGGCCAGCGGGGAGGAAACGACGTATCGCTCCTTGAGCCGGGTGCGGCCGTCTTCGTCGATGGTGACGGTGAGCGGGCCGCGGCCGGCGGCGCCGAGGTCGCACGGCACCGGCGCCGGGCGGAAGGCGAGCCAGAGCGTGCCGGCGAGCGCGGCGACGGCGGCGGTCCATGCTGCGATCCGGAAGGTGGGTCCGCTCATCCGGCTTCCTTGAGGGTGGAGAGGAGGTCGAGGCGGGCGACGCCGCGGCGGACGACCCAGGCGGAGCAGGCGGTGGCACCGGCGGTGATCAGCGCGGCGAAAGCGTAGGTTCTGGGGAGGATGACGAGGGGGAACTCGTAGGACTCGGTGCGCAGGGCCTCGACGAGCCACCAGGCCAGCGCGTGGCCGATGGCCAGGCCGATGGGGATGGCGGCGATGGTCATGACGACGATCTCGCCCTGGAGCATGGCGCCGACTTCTGTGCGGCTGAAGCCGAGGACGCGGAGGGTGGCGAGTTCGCGGCGGCGCTCGGCGAAGGCGATGCGCGCGGTGTTGTAGACGACGCCGAAGGCGATGACGGCGGCGAAGGCGGCGTGGAGGAGGGTGATGCGGGTGATGTTGTCGGCGATGGTTCGGCGGAAGGACTCGAGGGCGCCGAGCTTGCTGGTGACGGAGGCGACGGCGGGGGTGGACTTGAGGCGGTCGAAGAGCTCGGCGGCGGCGGCCTGGTCTTGGCGGAGCAGCACGCCGGACATGACGGGGGCGTCTGCGGTGAGACGCGCGAGGGCGTCGCGCTGCATGTAGGCGGCCAGGCCGACGGCGCCGGAGAAGATGCCGGCGACGGGCACATCGACGGTGCGGCGTCCGCCGTCGAGGAACTCGATGTGGAGCGGGCTGCCCGGGGCGGCGCGGAGGGCCTCGGCGAGGTTGCGGGAGATGAGCAGTCCGTCGGGGGGGAGGTCGATGGGGCGATCGTCGGCGTCGTAGAGCCGGAGCAGCTGGTCGCCGGGATCGAGGCCGAGGATGGCCAGGCGGCGGGCGTGCTGGCCGTTGCTGACGCGGGCGGGGGCGGAGCGCAGGGGCTCGGCGCGGAGCACGGCGTTGTCGGCGAGGGCGGCGCGAAGGGAGTGGAGCGCGCTGTCGGACACGGGCTCGTTGAATGCGACGGACAGGTCGTACCGCTGGGTCGCGGAGTACTGGCGGTCGATCATGTGGTCGATGGCGTCGAGGGCGAAGTTGGAGAGCACGAGCACGGCGGCGGAGCAGGCGATGCCGAGCACGCCGAGCGCGGCGCGCCAGGGGTGCTGTTCGAGCGCCCGGACGACCAGTCGCCAGCGGACGGGCAGGCGGCGCAGGCCGCAGCGTTCAAGGATGGTGGGTCGGAACGCGCCCGGGGACTCGGGTCGCATGGCCTCGGCCGGGGCGAGGCGAACGACCCACCGCAGCGCGCCCAGGGCGCCCAGCAGGGCGGCGGCGCAGGCGACGGCGGACCCGAGCGTGGCGGCGGCGGGGTCGAGCGAGAAGGCCAGGTGCGGGAACCTGAAGACCTCGACGTAGAACGAGGCGAGGTCCCGGCCGAGCCACCAGCCGACGGCGATGCCGAGGGCGGCGGCGGCGAACGCCAGGGTCAGCGCGAGGAGGCCGACGTGGCGCGCCAGGGCGCGGTTGGAGTACCCGAAGGCGCGGATGGTGGCGAACTGCTCGCGCTGCGTGCGCACCTGGCGGCCGAGGACGACGTTGACGAGGAAGGCGCCGACGGAGAGGAAGATGGCCGGGGTGAGGGTGCCCATGACGGCGAGCTGGTCGAACTCGTCGCGGAGGTAGCGGTCGGAGGGGTGGTCGGTGCGGTCGTAGGCTCCGAAGGAGCCGTGGCGTGCGAGCAGGTCGTCGGCGGCGCGGATGACGGCCGGGGCCGAGGCGCCGGGGAGAAGGGCGATGGCGGCGTCGTTGAACGCGCCGTGCATGTTGAGCGCGTCGGCGATGGCGGCGCGGCGCATCCACAGGACGCCGGAGCGGCGGTTGTCTGGGAGCAACTCGCCGGCGCGGATGAAGTAGACGAACTCGGGGGAGAGGCCGACGCCGACGATGGAGAGTCGCTGCCACGCGCCGTTGATGACGGCGCCGATCTCGTCTCCGGGGCGCAGGCCGTTGGCCAGGGCGAAGGCCTCGCTGACGACGGCTTCGCGGTCGCTGCCGGGCTCGGGGAGGCGGCCCCTGCGCAGGTGCAGGCCGTTGAGCCCGGGGCCTGGCCCGTCGTGCAGGGAGACGATGCGGGCGGCGGCCGGCTCGGCGACGCCGGGGACGGAGAGGTTGACCTCGTGGACGATGCGGGTCTGAACGGAGGCGACGCCGGGGATGTCGGCCAGGCGGTCGGCCAGGGCGTCGGGGGCGCGCTTGAGGGAGACGAAGACGTCGGCGAAGCGGTAGGCGCGGTAGTAGTCGTCGCGGCAGGCGCGGAGGGAGGAGGCGGTGGACCGGGCCATGACGAGCGCTGCGACGCCGGCGGCGATGACCAGCGCGATGGCGGCCAGGGGCCACTTGAGCCGCCAGAGGTCGCGCAGGAGCATCCGGTCGAGTGTGCGCACGGGGAGCGGGGCTACCAGGAGAGTTCTTCTGGATCGGCGCGGGCGGTGTTGCGTACTTCGGAGGCGATGCGGCCGGCGGACATGGTGAGGACGCGGTCGGCCATGCGGGCGATGACGGCGTTGTGGGTGATGACGGCGGTGGTGGCGCCGAGTTCGCGGTTGACGCGCTGCAGCGCCTTGAGGACGCCGATTCCGGTGCGGGCGTCGAGCGCGCCGGTGGGCTCGTCGCACAGCAGGACTTCGGGGCGCTTGGCGATGGCGCGGGCGATGGCGACGCGCTGCTGCTCGCCGCCGGAGAGCTGGGATGGGAAGTGGTCCATGCGGTCGGCCAGGCCGACGAGGTCGAGGGCACGTTCGGGGGGCAGCGGGCGGGAGGAGATCTCGGCGACGAGGGCGACGTTCTCGCGCGCGGTCAGGCTGGGCAGGAGGTTGTAGAACTGGAAGACGAAGCCGACGTGCTCGCGCCGGTAGCGCGTGAGGGCGGCGTCGTCTTGTGTTGAGAGGTCGTGGTCACGGTAGTGGACGGTGCCGGAGGTGGGCGTGTCGAGGCCGCCGAGGATGTTCAGGAGCGTGGACTTGCCGCTGCCGGAAGGGCCGAGCAGCACGACGAACTCACCGGGGAACAGGTCGAGATCCACGCCGCGCAGGGCGTGGACCTCGGTCGTGCCGACGCGGTAGACGCGCGTGAGCGCCCGGGCGCGGAAGGTGGGCTCGGCTGCGGGAGGGGCGGGCGGTGCGCCCTGGCCGAGGGGCATGGGCGATGGTAGGGGCGGGAATGAAAACGGCCGCGGCGAGGGCCGCGGCCGTGGGGGGTGCTGTCGGGTCGAGCTGGGATCAATAGCGGTAGTGGTCGGGCTTGTAGGGGCCGTCGGTGCTGACGCCGAGGTACTTGGCCTGGTCGGCGGTGAGCTTGGTGAGGCGGACGCCGATCTTGTCGAGGTGGAGGCGGGCGACTTCCTCGTCGAGCTTCTTGGGGAGGATGTAGACCTTCTTCTCGGTGTACTTGACGCCGGAGAGGGTGGGCTTGCCCTGGGCGTTGAGCCAGAGGTCGAGCTGGGCGATGGTCTGGTTGGTGAAGGAGGCGGACATGACGAAGGAAGGGTGGCCGGTGGCGCAGCCGAGGTTCATGAGGCGGCCCTCGGCCAGGACGAGGATGGACTTCTCGTTCTTGCCCTTGCCGAAGACGAACTCGTCGTACTGGGGCTTGATGTTGACGCGGGTGACGTCCTTGGCCTTCTGGAGGCCGGCCATGTCGATCTCGTTGTCGAAGTGTCCGATGTTGGCGACGATGGCCTTGTCCTTCATGCGGCGCATGTGGTCGATGGTGATGACGTCCTTGTTGCCGGTGGCGGTGATGAAGATGTCGGCGGTCTCGAGGACGTCTTCGAGACGGGCGACCTGGTAGCCCTCCATGGCGGCCTGGAGCGCGTTGATGGGGTCGATCTCGGTGACGATGACGCGGCAGCCCTGGCCCTTCAGCGCCTGGGCGCAGCCCTTGCCCACGTCGCCGTAGCCGAACACCACGGCCA